>CAMLLT010000115.1 GCA_946480935.1 uncultured Bartonella sp.
CGGAATAATCCGGAAAAGCTCATATATTCCTAGCCAATGAAGGAGACCATCATGGCAAAGACGATGCAAGCCGCAGTAGTGCGTGAATTTGGAAAGCCGCTTACCATCGATGAGGTACCTATTCCCGAACCGGGAGAAGGAATGATTCAGGTAAGTGTGCAAGCATGTGGTGTTTGTCATACAGATTTACATGCTGCACATGGCGATTGGCCGGTTAAACCGAACCCGCCCTTTATTCCCGGACATGAAGGTGTGGGCTATGTCTCTGCTGTGGGACGTGGTGTAAAACATGTGAAAGAAGGTGATCGGGTGGGCGTTCCCTGGCTGTACACGGCTTGTGGATGTTGCTCGCATTGTCTGGCCGGATGGGAGACACTTTGTGAAAATCAGTTGAACACCGGGTATTCTGTCAATGGTGCATTTGCCGATTATGTTGTGGCTGATCCGAATTATGTTGGACATCTGCCAAAAAATATCGGGTTTAACGAGATAGCGCCCGTTCTATGTGCCGGTGTTACGGTTTATAAAGGTTTGAAAGTAACAGACGCAAAACCGGGCAACTGGGTTGGTATTTCCGGTATTGGTGGCCTTGGTCATCTGGCCGTACAATACGCAAAAGCGATGGGCTACAATGTTGCGGCAATTGATGTTGCCGATGACAAAATCGAACTGGCAAAACAATTAGGGGCAGATGTTGGAATCAATGTAACAAAATACAATGATGCTACTGCTGAATTGCGTAAGCTTACCGATGGTGGTGTGCACGGCATGCTCGTTACGGCTGCGTCTCCAAAAGCGTTTGAACAGGCGCTCGGTATGGTCCGTCGTGGCGGAACTTTGTCCATGAATGGGCTACCTGCTGGCAGTTTTCCGGTATCTATCTTTAATATGGTGTTGAATGGAATAACATTGCGTGGCTCCATCGTTGGTACAAGGTTGGATCTTCAAGAGGCATTGGATTTTGCTGCTGCCGGAAAGGTCAAATCTCATATTTCCACGGATAAGCTGTCTGACATCAATCATATTTTTGATAATATGATAGCAGGCAAGATTGAAGGCCGCGTTGTCCTTGATATGACGAAATAAAAATATGCCAAAGCAAACTTGTTTGGGCCTGATTAATCAGGCCCAATTATTTTGAGGCCTAAATTTTTGACGAATTTGGAACCGCATTCGGATGGCTTTCTCACGTCTTTTGGTCTCTAAATTTATGTCGTATTGTCCAAAGGGGTGCGATCGCCACATCGAACGTTTATCAGCTCTTTCTGATTGTTCGATATTTGCAGAAAAATGGACGTTAAATGATCTTGAAGAGACATTAGAAAGCTTCAGCAATATCACTTCCAGCGTTATATAAGCGCAGTGAATCTTGCCGGGCAAAGATGTTCGCTAAATTACCGTTTTTATAAAGCTGATTTTTTTATGAAACTGCTTCTATGTGGCTTAACTGTTCACGCATGAATGACCGATTAGCGCTATAGATCATTTTTGCCATCAACGCATATTTGAAATGCGGTTTTCGTATGAGTTAAAACTTTGATATTATTGTTGAAATAAGTGCGATAACGTATCTCTTTCATTAACTTGATTCCGCTCTTTGCTCTCTTCTATAGCCCTATTGGAATTCAAAAATATGCCCCGAAATGCATTTGTTCAGGAGGTAATTTTACTCCGATAATTATTTCCCTTCAAAAATTTTAGGAACTGGTAATTAAAGGGGGAAGAGTTTGTTGGCCTATGTGACAGAAAGTAAACAAAGATCGCAATGGCTTAATGGTCAACCACACCTCGGGAAATGTTCTGACTGTTATTTTGTATGTTATTGCGTTCGGGGTGATGAAAGTGTTTCCGCCGGAATGGCATATAAGACAGAGGGAATAAAACCTTGATGAAAAAAGCGCGGTGAAGACTGGAAAGATGAGGGGGGATGATTATTGTAAATTCAACGTCCTTTCAAAAAACTATTTATTGAATTTTATCAATATTGTAAGTCCGTAAAATCCGTTATTGCCATACGATGTCACCTGGATGATCAAAGTTTCAATGTGAAGAATAAATGCAATCATCGGGTGGCAAGAAAAAACGAACCTATTTTTCTAGAAGTCAATTTCATTTGCCTGTTTTCCAATCGTAATATTTCAAAAAGCCACCAAGATAATTTTGATTGAAATAAGATTCGTCATGGCTAGGCACAAATCCATATCAATCAAGTTGCAGTCGACGTTTTTACAAAAAAAGAATTTAGCTAAACAAGATTGACCGGTAATTATCGATAAAATCGGAGTTTTATGACTTTTTGCTAAAACCCCAATGTCAGCACACACACAATTTTTGTCTAAGATTTGAACCCGAGATTTCATTTTCGTGAATTGGAAAAAATGTGAAGTTGCGTTCGTAAATCCGGTGTGATTGAGCGCTTTCGTGAACTGGAAAACGTTTTTCTTTTCAAGTGCCAACGGCGTTTTTTCCGCTTATCATGTTGTAAAACACAAGTACTTTTAGCCGGAGGTCGGAGTAAAACATTTCTGCGGGGGATATTCACAGCTAATTTTAATGTGTTGAGTAATATTGTAGACAAAACTTTATAAATAATAATAGAAATTTGAAAAAGGGCTTTTGTTGGCGTGGAGGCTACAAAGCAAGTATTTTTCATTGTGAGGATATTCAGGAGGAGGGGAATATGGCGACCATAAGAAAACCCTTAACCACAACTCAAATCATAATTTTGATTATATTGGCGATATTGGGAGCTTTTTCGTTGGGCTATATCGCACTTCAAAGGGGCGAAGCAATCAACGCCATGTGGATTGTTGTGGCTGCAGTTTGTATATATCTGGTTGCCTACCGAATTTACGGGATTTTTATATCCAGTGTTGTTTTAAAAGCGGACAGCACGCGTATGACACCAGCCTATCGACGTAATGACGGGCTTGATTACGTTCCCACAGATGAGAAAATTCTTTTTGGACATCATTTTGCAGCAATAGCGGGAGCAGGGCCTCTTGTGGGGCCGGTACTTGCTGCGCAAATGGGGTATCTACCCGGACTCTTGTGGATCCTGGCCGGATGTGTTCTGGCGGGGGCCGTTCAGGATTTTATGGTATTGTTTATCTCGACACGGCGCGATGGACGTTCACTCGGCGAACTGGTCCGTGAAGAAATGGGGGATGTTGCCGGCGTAATAGCCTTGATTGCCTGTTTCATGATTATGATTATCATTCTTGGCGTGTTGGCAATGGTGGTTGTAAAGGCGTTAGCGGGAAGTCCATGGGGAACATACACAGTCGGTTTCACCATTCCTCTTGCCTTTTTTATGGGAATATATCTGCGGTTCATCCGGCCTGGGAGAATAGGTGAAGTCTCTGTTATTGGTCTTGTACTACTTCTTTTTGGCATTGTTTCAGGTGGGTGGATAAAAGACAGTTCTTATGCATCCTGGTTCAATTATGAAGCAACAACATTGACGTTGATGATAATCGTTTACGGATTTATTGCAGCGGTTTTACCTGTGTGGTTATTGCTTGCACCGCGCGATTATCTGTCTACCTTCCTGAAAATTGGGACGATTGTTGCTCTTGCAATTGGTATTGTTGTTGTCCGGCCGATGCTTGAAATGCCGGCTTTAACCAAATATGTAGACGGTTCCGGACCGGTTTGGGGCGGTAACCTTTTTCCATTTCTTTTTATTACAATTGCCTGTGGGGCGGTGTCGGGTTTCCATGCTCTCATTTCATCGGGAACGACACCGAAAATGTTGGCTAACGAAGACCAAGCCTGTTTCATTGGTTACGGTGGCATGTTGATGGAATCTTTTGTTGCCATCATGGCTCTGATTGCTGCGAGCGTCATCAATCCCGGTGTCTATTTTTCAATGAACGCACCATTAAGCGTACTTCTTCCGTCTGGAACCGGCGATCTTGTGCAATCGGCTGCAACGGTTGTTTCCGGATGGGGATTTCAGGTAACACCGGAAATGTTGACAAATATCGCAAACGAAGTAGGCGAAAAATCCATCATTGCCAAAACAGGCGGTGCACCTACCCTTGCTGTAGGGATGGCTCATATTTTGCATAATGCCTTAGGCGGCTGGATGGGCATGTCCTTCTGGTATCATTTTGCAATTTTGTTTGAAGCATTGTTTATCTTGACGGCAGTTGATGCCGGTACACGTTCGGCCCGTTTTATGCTTCAGGATCTCCTTGGTATTGTGTTTCCACATATGCGAAAAACAGATAATCTTTTTGCTAATTTGGTTGCTACCGCACTGGTTGTGTTGATGTGGGGATATTTTGTTTACCAAGGTGCGGTCGATCCTAAAGGCGGTATATATTCGCTTTGGCCGTTATTCGGTATAGCAAATCAAATGCTAGCAGCTGTAGCACTCCTGCTATGTGCTGTTGTGTTGTTTAAAATGAAACAGCAACGTTATGCCTGGGTGGCGATTGTTCCGGCAGCTTGGTTGTTCATCTGTACGATGACAGCCGGTTGGCAGAAAGTGTTTGATGCCAAGCTCAGCTTTTTTGTTGCTGCGGGAAAAGCAACTAACAAACAATTGGCAGTTGGTAATTATATAAACGGTATCTTGACGGCATTATTTATGGTTGTCGTTGTTACGTTAACCTTATTTACGATCAGATCTGCCTTTAAGGCATTGAAAAGCGATAAACCCACTGTAAACGAAACGCCTTATGAACCGTTTCCTTCTGAACCTATTAAAGTCAGATAAAAGAGGTGGGTATAAACAACGTTATGGCGTTACCGGAAGGTAGCGCTATAACGGTATAATTGTGGAGGATGCTGAATATGTGCTTGAATTTTCTTAGTGTTGGCAAGTTTCTTGGTCAAACAGCGAAGTTGATGGTCGGAGTACCCGATTATGACACTTACGTTCAACATATGAAGAATGTTCATCCTGACCAGACGCCTATGTCTTATAATGATTTCTTTCGGGAACGTCAGGAAGCGAGATATGGCGGAAAGGGTGGTTTCAAATGTTGCTGATGATATTAAAGGCAAAATGAAGGGGATTACGGTTTTCTAAGAAGACAATTAAAATTAGAGAATACAGGAAGCAATGGCTTCTAAAGCATGCAATTGTTTTTCCTATTTTCTAAGGACGTAATCTTATAATTGCACTGTCACATTTCATGTCGATGTTCTTTATCGTAATCAAAGAAAATTTAATTGTTATACCGCTTAAAGACTTCAGGAATTAAAACGCAATTTGTTCGATAATAATCTAGCTGGCTTTATGATTATGACACGAACTAGTTTGTTCTATTCGCGGGTAAAATGTCTTTTCCTGTTACCGTCAGATAGCTCATCGAGAAGGCCGACACACTAGGCATACTCCCGATTGATGATGAATTTCAATTGGCAGCTTGATTGCGAAGTTTTGATAATGGCAGAGCATTCACTGCTTAATACCGAATTTTACGTGGCAGCTTCAATTTTAAAATGTGCATAGCCTATTAAAATTCAAAACTTCTCCCCCCCTTATCGCTTCGATGATCATAATCCTTCAAAATTGCTTGAGCCGGTTTTTCCAAAACGAGATATGCGTGTCGGTATTTTTTTTCCGTGAGCGTAAGCTCACGGGAACACTAGAAAAGCATTTTTGCACAAACTTATCTCACAGACTACTATTTTAAAATCACAGTTCACCATACATCAATCAGTATCTAGCAGAATTCGAGAAAGATGGAAAACTCATTTCTCTATTGGTTTGACGACTTATGGTTATTTTTTTCTGCCTGTATCTTGTCAATCAAGATAGCATGAAGAGATTTTGCAAGACTTTTATAATCTTCATCAAAATGATGCCCTCCGGGCAATTTTAAGCGTTTCATTCCATCAAGAGCAGGGTCCGGACAAGCGGTATCGTCTTCGTCCTCGCCATAGACACAGACTGTTTTTTCTGCAGGCATATATTCCATCTGATCAAGCACAGGAGTGTCACCTGAGCCGCCGAGCCAACCATCAATCGAAATCTGAAAATCCGCTGTTTTGGACAAGCCCATCAACGCTATCATAACCGTTTGATCTTTGACCGTTTCATCAAGCACTTCCCAGGCAAAAGGTAAAACATCCGCTCCAAAAGAATAGCCGAAAAGTGCAACCGGCAACCGTTGTTCGGGGTCTGCTTCCTGAACAAGTTGCTCAATATCTTTGGCAATTTCCTCAGGGGTGCGTGTACTCCAGAAATAACGTAACGAGTCGATACCGATCACATGAATGTCCTGGCTTTGCAAAAGATCGCCAATTTCCATATCAATATCGCGCCAACCGCCATCGCCGGAGAAGAAAATAACCAGTGCTTTTGCCGGATTTTTGGACGGCATATCGATAATGGGAAGGTCTGCATCGGCCGCATCGCGAATAGCATAATCAAGTGCTGTATCAACAGTCTCCTTCAGTCGTGATTCAAAAGCCGGATCATTGATGATTGCGGCAATTTTATCTCGTGCGGCCTGCTTTACATCATTGCCCGCCAGTGAATTAGTGATAATTGTCACCGGAGAGGGGACTTTTACGCCTGTTTCATAACTGTAGCCGCCGTCAGGCATTTTTGTTGCTTCTGCCTCTTCCGTGCAGGAAGGTAGCCGCGTATGCGACGATTGCGACGGATCAAGGACCACAGTGCCTGCTAATGTATTTTCAGGAGAATCAGCAGCCGCAGCATAGGAAGCTGTGCCTCCTTCACCAATTCCAACAACAACAGGATGAAAATAGACGTCAAGATCCAGTCGACGCAAAATGTCTTTCGAAAGAGCTTCAAGATCGGATACAAGATAAACACAATCGCCATCTTCTTTATCCAGTTCCTCGCGCCAGTTATCAAAATTGACAGACGCCACAATGAGGTTTCTTTTCAGCAATGCTGCGGTCATATCTGTTTCCCGCGTCTTCGGACCACCGGCATCCGAAATAACTATAACAAGGCCTCTAATATCTCCTTGCGGTAAATAAACCGGTATATCCGAGAAACGTTCTCCTTCTGCATAAACAACAGGAGATGTGGAGCCAATGAAACTTGCCCATAACCGGTTAATCTTCCCACGATGCAAAACACCATAAGCGGAGGCTGCTATAATAAAAACGGCCAAGACCAATAAAAGTATACGTCGGATTGTCATTTGCGTAA
>CAMLLT010000116.1 GCA_946480935.1 uncultured Bartonella sp.
TTACCTCGCGTGGTATTGCGGGTGAAAAAAACGAAAATAGGAAAAGTGAAAAAACACGGCAGAGTTTGAAAAAAGCATTTTTCGCCGGATTTACCGTCAATGCTCTTAATCCGAAAGCAGTGTTTTTCTTTCTTTCGATTTTTTCGACATTTGTCGCACCGGTAACGCCTATGGCCGTCAAGTTTTGCTATGGCCTATCGATGTCGGCACTTCTTATTGGATGGTTCGTTTTGGTTGGCATTTTTATGACGACCCCTGCCATTCGCTCATTATATCAACGCGCCGCCAAATGGATTGATCGCCTTTGCGGAGCCGTTTTCATCGCATTCAGTATCAGGCTTATGTTTCAGAAAGCCTCTTAAGTTTTAGAATTTTCAGGTCTCAGCGGCCGTAACGAAAGGAAAAAGAATGTCTTATGATGTTGTCGTAATTGGAGCAGGTCCCGGTGGATATGTTGCAGCAATCAAAGCAGCGCAACTCGGGCTAAAAACTGCAATCGTGGAAAAGCGCGATACATTGGGTGGTACATGTCTTAATGTCGGCTGTATTCCTTCCAAAGCTCTGCTCTATGCTTCCGAAATTTTTGCCTCGGCTCAACATGGCTTCGAGGCTTTGGGTGTTTCGGTTTCCAAACCCAAACTCGACCTTGCAGGAATGATGACTCACAAGCAGAAAACCGTTGATGGTAACACAAGCGGTGTCGCGTTTTTGATGAAGAAAAACAAGATTGACACTGTCTACGGCACGGCAAAAATTCTTGGGGCAGGCAAAGTCGAAGTTGCTGCCAAGGATGGCTCGAAACAGACTCTCGAAACCAAAAATATCATCATCGCAACAGGTTCCGACGTTGCCGGTATTCCGGGGCTGAAGATCGATATTGACGAAAAAGTTATCGTTTCCTCAACCGGTGCTTTGTCGCTTGCCAAAGTGCCCCAGCGTCTGGTTGTTGTCGGCGCCGGTGTGATCGGTTCCGAGCTCGGTTCGGTATGGAGCCGGCTTGGTGCAAAGGTAACTGTTGTCGAATTCCTCGACAAAGTTTTGGGGCCGATGGATGGTGAAGTTTCCAAACAGTTCCAGAAACTCATGGAAAAACAGGGCATCGAATATAAACTTGGCGCAAAAGTAACCGGCGTTGAAAAAACCGCATCCGGTGCAAAAGTTACTTTTGAGCCTGTTAAAGGTGGTTCCGCTGAAACTCTTGAAGCCGATATTGTTCTTGTTGCAACCGGTCGTCGTCCTTACACGGAAGGGCTTGGTCTGAAAGAGGCCGGTATAACACTGGATGAACGTGGTCGGGTGAATATTGATTCACATTGGCAAACGAATATTGCCGGAATTTACGCGATTGGCGATGTTGTCAAAGGTCCGATGCTTGCTCATAAAGCGGAAGATGAAGGCGTTGCTCTGGCTGAAATTCTTGCCGGTCAAAAAGGCCATGTCAATTATGATGTCATTCCGAGTGTCGTTTATACAGAACCGGAAGTCGCATCTGTCGGTAAAACCGAAGAAGAACTCAAAGCAGCCGGTATTGAATATCGCGTTGGCAAGTTCCCATTCTCGGCCAATGGTCGTGCCCGCGCTATGTTGAAGACTGACGGATTTGTAAAAATCCTTGCTTGTGCCAAAACCGACAAGGTTCTGGGCGGTCATATTCTCGGCTTCGGTGCCGGTGAAATGATCCACGAAATTGCTGTCTTGATGGAATTCGGCGGCTCGTCGGAAGATCTGGCACGGACCTGCCATGCTCACCCGACAATGTCGGAAGCTGTGAAAGAAGCTGCATTGGCTGCTTTTTCAAAACCGATCAATATGTAAGCGAATTGACATATCTTTCAAAAAAGGCCGCCTTCGGGTGGCCTTTTTATTGTAATCAAACCGGATTTATTAGGTTACTCCGGAATTTTCAGGTCAGCTTGGAAGAGGAGCGGCAATTTTATTTTTATTTCACAGTCGGGGTTCAATCACGAAAATACGTCAATATTATTCGTAATTATTCGTATTAATAAATGCGATGGCAAAACTTTGCTTTGAGCTTTGTCGGTTAAAAAAGCCATTGTTGATTTAATAAAAGTCACCAAACCGGAAAAACGGAAAAAGCTGTCATCCGTTACCTGTCGCAAACAACAGGGTGAGTGCGCAATTTCTGACCTTGAAGAGTCTACTTTAGAGAGTAAATAGGGTCGCGACAAAAGAAAACCTTCTGCCGATATGTTGTTCTTTTTATTGTCAGAGTTTTATCGGGCTAACCTGATAGCCATGTTTGCGTAATTGTTCGACAAGGCCACTATCGTCAACCATATGCGCCGCACCGACCGCTATGAAGCTGTTTCCTTGTTCAATCAAAGAAAGTGCGCGTTCAGACATGCGTAGATTGCGTTTAGTCATTAAAATATCTTTAAAAATGTCCTGATCTTTTTCGCTGACCGTCGTTTTGAACATGGTATCAAGAGCCAATATTTCGCCAATGCGACTTTGTTTATAAAGTAGCATTTCGGTATAAAACAAATTGGCGTAAAACTTGGAATTATCGAGGTAGTCTTCGATCGAGTTCGCCTGAAAACTCAACGGTAATTTTTCAATCGCCGATAATTGTTCATCAACTGTTTCAAGGCCGAGAACCGGTTTTCCAAGTTTTTTGGCATTTTGGCCGATTTCTACATCAAGTGCATGGTATCCATAGGCTTCTCGACGCGCTTCACAGGCCGGAAGGCTTAATGTCATCCAGATAAACCATGGTTTGTTATTGGCAATAAGCTGAAAAGGTAGGCCGTGGGCTTCAAATGTGGTCTTAAGCTTTTGGAATTCTTCCTGCGAAAGCCCATCCTTGAAACTCTCGCCTTTTTTGGGGGTAAGAAAATCGGGCGAGGCCGCAAGCTTTGTTGCCATGGCTTTACCATTATCATCGGCCGCCTCGCTCAGTTCGAGGGCGACACGATCTGCATTTTCGAGCGCCGTTTTAACCGACGGAGCAAGATTGACAATGGCCGGATCGCTGACGTGCATTGTGCCGAAAAGATAAGACGGTCTGGTTCCTTTCTTTTCAACCTTCCAGAATCGCGCATTGCCATTTTTTATTTTTTTGGCACGGTTCAGAAATTTCCGATTTTCCTCTTTTGAAAATTTTTCGGTTAAATCCTCACCGGAGCAGACAGGCGGCTCTTCATGTTTTTTTTGCTCAAGCAGCGCCTTCGGTAAAAATTTTTCAAAAAATTTTGGTTGTGACGCTGTCTCTTCACTGCTCGATGCCGGTGAAGAAAAGCAAAAAGTGCCGGCAAAAACAGCAAAAAGAAAAGCAAAACGTCTCGACAATCTTGCGATCATCCTGAAATTTGTTCGGCTTTTCTTTTTCATCGCAGCCTTCCAGTCTATCAGCTCGTGTCAGTCATTAAAGCTATAAATCAAGCTTTTTATCTTCTTTCCCTTCGCGAATTCGGGTGGGCAGCCCCATTTCATCAAGCTTCTTCAGAAATGGTTTCGGTGGCAATTCTTCCACATTGGCCATGGTTTTTACATCCCAATCACCAAGTGCAACCAATATGGCCGCTGCAACGGCCGGAACACCGGCTGTGTAGGAAATAGCTTGTGAACCTGTTTCAAGATAAGCTTCTTTGTGGTCGGCAATATTATAGATGAACAGTTCACGCTCTTTTCCGTCTTTTTCACCTTTGATAAGGTCGCCAATACAGGTCTTTCCGGTATAATCGGGTGCAAGTGAAGACGGATCCGGTAAAACAGCCTTGACCACTTTGAGTGGCACAACTTCCAGACCTTCAGCCGTTTTTATCGGCTGTTCGGATAGAAGCCCAAGATTTTTCAACACATTGAACACGGTGATGTAACGTTCACCAAAACCCATCCAGAAGCGGATATTCGGCACATCAAGATTCTTTGACAAAGAATGGATTTCGTCATGACCGGTCATATAGGTATTGCGCCTGCCGACAACCGGCAAATCCCATTCATGACCGATTTCAAACATTTTGTTTGAAACCCACTTGCTGTCTTGCCACGACCAGACCTGACCGGTAAATTCGCGGAAGTTGATTTCCGGATCGAAATTGGTGGCAAACCAGCGCCCGTGACTACCGGCATTGATGTCAATAATATCAATATCGCTGATTTTGTCGAAATAGTCGTGATGGGCAAGCGCTGCATAAGCATTGACCACTCCGGGGTCAAATCCTGCTCCGAGAATGGCCGTTACTTTACGGGCTTCACATTCTTCGCGGCGTGGCCATTCATAATTGGCGTACCAAGGGGGTGTCTCGCATATTTTTAGCGGGTCCTCGTGAATGGCGGTATCAATATAAGCTGCACCGGTTTCAATACAGGCCGACAAAACCGACATGTTGAGAAAAGCCGAGCCGACATTGATAACAATCCGGCTTTTTGTTTTGCGAATAAGATCTGCCGTCGATTTTACATCCATCGCATCGAGATGGTGCGTTTCGAACACACCCTTTACCTTCATGGATTTTTTTTCTTTGACGGATGCAATGATCGATTCGCATTTTTGCAATGTTCGTGATGCGATATGAAGATCACCGAGAATATCGTTATGTTGGGCGCATTTATGAGCAACCACCTGAGCTACCCCACCTGCGCCAATAATCAGGATATTCTTTTTCATTCCCGGTTTGTCTCCTAAATTCTGCTTTCAAAATCTTTGTTAAACTTGGCGCCTTTTTCAAGAAAGGCTTTCACAATAGTCTTTATACCCGAATTCACGTTGAACACGAATGGTTCCATCCAATTCTTTTATCGCAATAGCGGGCATATTAAGACCATTAAACCAATTTTTTTTCACCATTGTATAACCGGCCGCATCTTCTATCGACAAATGGTCTCCTATTTTCAACTTTTCAGGAAAATGGAAGGTTCCGAAAATATCGCCCGCAAGGCATGATTTGCCGCAAATCATGATTTCATGCGCCCCCTGATTTGGCGAAATTTTTGCTTTTTCCCGATAAACAAGAAGGTCAAGCATATGGGCTTCGATCGAACTGTCAACAATTGCGAGATCCTTGCCATTATGCATTGTGTCGAGAACCGTGACTTCAAGTGTTGCACTATTGGTAATAGCCGCTTCTCCCGGTTCAAGATAAACCGTTACGCCATATTTATCCGAAAAACGCTTGAGCCTGTCGGCAAAAGCTTCAAGCGGATAATCTTTACCGGTAAAATAGATACCGCCGCCAAGGCTGATCCATTGCACGTGGTGAAAAAGTTCGCCGAATTTTTGTTCTATATCGGAAAGCATCCGGTCAAACAAAGCAAAGTCGCCATTCTCGCAGTTATAATGAATCATAAAACCATTGACGAGCGGCAAAACCGCTTCGATCTTTTCATAACTTGTCTCACCAAGACGACTGAAAGGACGGGCAGGATCGGCAAGGTCGAAGCCGGAACAACTGACCCCCGGATTTAATCGCAAACCTCTCCCGATATTTTCGGACTTTTTTGCAAATCGGTGAAGCTGGTTAATGGAATTGAATATGATTGTATCGGCATAAGTGATTGCCTCATCAATTTCATAATCGGCCCAGGCAACCGAATAGGCATGGGTTTCTTTACCGAATTTTTCTTTTCCCAAACGCAGTTCATAAAGCGATGACGATGTGGTGCCATCCATATAGTGCACCATAAAATCGAAAACGCCCCATGTTGCAAAACATTTCAATGCCAAAAGCGATTTGGCACCCGACAGTTCACGAAGGCGTGCAATTTTTTCCATATTGCGCAGCAACTTCGATTTATCGACAAGGTAGTAAGGCGTTTGAAGCATTTTTAAATCCTGCAATATCCGGTTTTTTCCGATGGCTCTTAAAGCCTCGACCACATATAGAAACACATTCCTATAAGAGCAAATATGTTCTTCATTAACTATAGCAAAAAAGAGTGCAGTTTTCTCGATTTGATGTCTGCTATAGTCCTCATGTGTCGTTCCGGGAAGGATTCTTAATGCGTAAATTCAATAAACCTTTTTTCTTGTTTGTAGGACTTCCATTGATCGGTTTGGTTGCGACTTTTTCATCACTTGCTTCCGATCTCAACGAAAATCTCGTCGTTGCGCAAAACACCAGAACGACCGGATCCTCAGCCATTACCAGTACGAGCCGTGGCGAATTGAACGGTTTCAAAGGCTATCGCCATCACCGTACCGGTTATAAAAAACATACAGATGGCTGGTGGTATCCGGAAGCAGCATTTCAACCGGGAGCACATGCCGATAGCACCAATGTGAAACCTAAAAAAGCGTCACAAAAAGCCAAAAAAGACGATGACAAGCCATGGCTTATCAAAAACCATGTCGATTTTTGTTCGTCAAAATATAAGTCTTATACAAGTTCCGATAACAGCTATCAGCCTTTTGACGGTCCGCGAAAACAATGTGTATCGCGTTATTACAGCCCGAAATGAAAATCGTCCGATTGATGGAAACCGAACTTTATAAACTCCCCATTCCGGTTCGATGAAAAAATTTTAGAAAAACGACAAATTTTTCTCGTTCAAGCTTTTGAAAAGGCTTGCGTTATATGCTTGAAACCATCCAATATAAAACTCAGGTGATGCCGATTCATTTCCGGTGACCTATATAGAAACGAGGCCCCGAAAAAGAGGATGGTTTATAGATAATGACAACACGGGAAGCAATCTTGATATTGCTGGTAATACTTCCCTTTGTCGGTAGTGCCATTATCGGTTTTTTTCGTTCTACAGCAAAAAACAATGAGGCATGGTTTGTCGGCGCGATTGCGCTTATGGCGCTGTTTTCTACCATCATGCTTTATCCGGCCATTTCAGCCGACAATGTTATAAGATTGGATATTGTCTGGTTGCCGCAATGGGGATTGAATTTCACCTTGCGGATGGATGGTTTTTCCTGGTTGTTTGCACTTCTGATAACGGGTATCGGCCTGCTCGTTGTTGTCTATGCCCGTTATTATATGAATCCGGCCGATCCGGTTCCGCGTTTTTTTTCATTCCTGCTTGCCTTTATGGGCTCGATGCTCGGAATGGTGTTGTCGGGCAA
>CAMLLT010000117.1 GCA_946480935.1 uncultured Bartonella sp.
ATAAAACTCTCCCGTTACAATTTACCAATCATAACGGGAGAGAAAATTTTAAAATCAGATTTGGCGAACAGCGCCTTTGGCGGCCGATGTTGTCATGGCTGCATAAGCGCGTAAAGCTTTGGAGACTTTGCGTTTGCGAACCTCTTCCGGCTTCCAGGCTTTGTCGCCTTTCTGTTCCATTTCCTTGCGACGTTTGGCAAGTGTAGCGTCATCGACATCAAGATGGATTTTGCGATTTGGTATGTCGATTTCGATTGTATCGCCTTCTTCAACAAGACCGATTGTGCCACCCTCGGCAGCTTCCGGTGAAACATGGCCGATGGAAAGCCCCGACGAACCACCGGAAAAACGGCCATCGGTGATAAGGGCACAGGCTTTTCCCAAACCTTTCGATTTCAGATAGCTTGTCGGATAAAGCATTTCCTGCATTCCGGGGCCACCGCGCGGACCTTCATAACGGATAAGCACAATATCTCCCGGTTTGATTTTGCCGTTCAAAATAGCAATCACGGCCGAATCCTGACTTTCAAAAATCCGTGCCGGACCTTTGAATTTCAAAATCGAGTCGTCAACACCGGCGGTTTTGACAATGCACCCGTCCTTGGCAAGGTTGCCGTAAAGAACGGCAAGGCCGCCATCCTTGGAATAGGCATGGTCGACATCACGAATGACGCCTTTTTCGCGGTCAAGGTCGACTGTTTCATAACGCCGCGACTGGCTGAACGGTGTTTGGGTCGGAATGCCGCCCGGAGCAGCACGATAAAATTCATGGACTTCCGGATTATTTGTCTGTTTGACATCCCATTTGCGCAAAGCATCCTTCAATGTCGGTTCATGAACAGTTGCAACTTCGCTGTGAATAAGACCTGCATGGTCAAGTTCGCCCAGAATTGCCATAACGCCACCGGCACGATGGACATCTTCCATATGCACATTGGCAACGGCAGGTGCAACTTTACAAATAACCGGAACGTGGCGTGAAAGCCGGTCGATGTCGGACATTGTAAAATCAACTTCGCCTTCTTGCGCGGCGGCTAATAAATGAAGAACCGTATTGGTTGAACCGCCCATTGAAATATCGAGCGTCATTGCATTTTCAAAAGATTTGAATGTTGCAATCGAGCGGGGAAGAACACTGTCATCATTCTGTTCATAATAACGCTTGGCCAGTTCAACAATAAGGTGGCCGGCTTTTTCAAAAAGATGTTTGCGGTCGGCATGGGTTGCGAGCATTGAACCATTGCCGGGAAGCGAAAGCCCCAGAGCTTCGGTCAGGCAATTCATCGAGTTTGCTGTAAACATGCCCGAACATGAACCGCATGTCGGGCAAGCTGCCCGTTCCATATTGGCGATCTCGGAATCGCTGTTATGGTCGTCGGCTGCTGCAACCATGGCATCAATGAGGTCGACAGCAAGTTCTTTGCCTTTCCATTTGATTTTTCCTGCTTCCATCGGGCCGCCGGAAACAAAAACCGTTGGAATATTGAGCCGTAAAGCTGCCATCAGCATTCCCGGTGTAATTTTATCGCAATTGGAAATACAGACCAGAGCATCCGCACAATGGGCATTGACCATATATTCGACCGAATCGGCAATGATCTCGCGTGAGGGAAGGGAATAGAGCATACCATCATGCCCCATTGCGATACCGTCATCGACAGCAATTGTATTAAACTCTTTTGCAACGCCGCCCGCTTTTTCCACTTCGCGCGCCACAAGTTGTCCCAAATCTTTAAGATGCACGTGACCTGGAACAAATTGTGTAAAGGAATTGGCAATAGCAATAATCGGCTTACCAAAATCTCCGTCTTTCATTCCGGTGGCACGCCAAAGGCCACGGGCACCGGCCATATTCCGGCCATGAGTAGAAGTTCTTGAGCGATAGGGAGGCATTTTGAATTTTCCTTGAATAATTCCAATGTAGTAACGGTTGTGCCGCACAGATCATATAAACGCAAGGATTTTAAACGCTTTTTCGATCAATGCTCAATCACATTTAGATTAGAATCAAAAAAAATTCGGTATTATTACGCAATATTATTGCGCGTTCTTGGGCCACTCTTCATAGTAAACAAGGCTTTCGAGCGGTACGCGTTTACGCCATCCTTTTTGTTCGAGTTCGGGGCTGTCGTAAAAGTGGCTGACATAGCCGATACACAAATAGGCAATAATGTCTATTTCGGGAGGAATCTCTAGCAATTCTTTCAGCTCGTCATCATGATAGATCGAAACCCAGCCGACGCCGATGTTTTCAGCCCGTGCCGCAAGCCACAAATTTTCGACCGCACAAACGCAACTATAGGCCGACATTTGCGGATGATGAAAACGGCCAAGACCGGTGCGGCCATCGCGCGAGCGGTCAC
Organism: uncultured Bartonella sp.; assembly: GCA_946480935.1. Classification (GTDB taxonomy): domain Bacteria; phylum Pseudomonadota; class Alphaproteobacteria; order Rhizobiales; family Rhizobiaceae; genus Bartonella. Next base: position 2,364 of record CAMLLT010000117.1, read on the forward strand.
ATGTGACAACCAGATTAAGAGGTGCTTTGACAATGCCCTGTAATTTCAGGCGGTTATAAAGTTCCCGCCTTTCGTCGTTAAAAATTTTTGCTTCCTCGGCGCTCGCACGGTCAAAAATTTCTTTGACTTGTGTTTTGCGCTTTTTGTCACGGATAAGGAGGAAATTCCATGGTTGCTGGAAGCCTACCGAAGGCGCTGAATGAGCCGCATCAAGAAGCCTTGTGATAACAGCCTCATCAATCGGTTGAGGTAAAAATTCGTCGCGCACATCGCGCCGTTCATGGATAACTTTATAGATATCTTCCAACATAAATTCTGTGCTGAACTCCTTATTGATTGCTCCGATGGTTGAATGAAAACCGTTTTATTGGCGGCATAAAAATGCTTTCCCGAATTAATTAGCCGTCTAACAAATTCCGCATAATTGATAATGTTAAGCGATCAAGTTTATAGTCTCTCTCGTAAGCCAATTTGAAAGCACAACAATAATCGCACATGTTTTTGGTCATGATTGGTGCAGGCAAGATTTTAAAAAATCAAGAATCGTTTGCCAATAGTGTCAAACTGTCTCTCAAGGAACAAAAAACAGTGAAGTTTTAAAAATGGCAATCCGGAAACGGCAGGATAGAAAAAGTAATGAACAAGACCGGTTGGAAATCAAAATATAAAACAGCTTTGAGAAACGTGTCTTCATTTAAGGAAGTTAACGGGCAAAGAAGTTAAGGGGCAAATAAGTTAACGGGTAAAGAAGTTAACGGGTAAAAAATTTAAACGGCAAAATTTCGGGATTAGAGCCGGGGGAAGCTCTCTTTTTTAAAAGCCGGATTTTTCAAGAATTGGTGGAGCTAAGCGGGATCGAACCGCTGACCTCTTGCATGCCATGCAAGCGCTCTCCCAGCTGAGCTATAGCCCCATTCAAGACGAGAAGATCACGTTGTGACCTCAGGGATAAAGACAAACTGTCTGGCGGCTTCTTAAATTGAGTGGCGCCAAAGATCAAGAGGGAAATTGCAATCTTTATAAAGAAAGCGACTTCCCCCTCTTGATCTCGTTAAATGTCGTCGTCTTTATGAACTTTATTGCCGCCGGTGATAATGCCGCTAACGTCGTCATCCTCGTCGTCTTCATCATCCGGCAAGAATGCGTCGTCATCATCGTCACCAAGGTCGACATCCTCATCGTCGCCGATATCCGGTATGTCTTCGCCACCCTTTGTTTCATCATCAGCATCTTCAAGCGAGATGAATTCAGGCTTTTCTAATGCCGTGTCAAGGTCCTCCGTCTCAGTCTCCTCTTCCTCATCCTCGCCCTTAGCATCGGCTGTGGCGTCGAAATAGGATCTTGGGTAGGAGATCCCAGTATAAGGTGAAATAATCGGGTCACGATTGAGATCATAGAATTTCTTGCCCGTTTCCGGGTCTATACGTTTGGTTCCAAGTTCAGGTTTTGCCATGGACCGAGCCTCTTTTGGTTGGTCGTGCTGTTTCTATTTGCCTCATGCTTATAAAAATAGACACGTGCCTTTGTTTGAAAGCAATTCAATTATCCACGAGCATGAATGTGTCAATTCAATTGCCATTAAGATTAATCAAAAAATTCGCTCACGGTGCTTAAGCGCAAAAATATGCTTTTGTCAAAGATAAACAATAAGAACCATGTTCAATTTCCTTGAAGCGATGTATTTTTTCATGACGTATGAAACCGCTTATGTTAGAAGCATGCTTTTCCTATATATAAAGAAGAAACACATTTGCTATGTCTGAACCGCTTCCCGCTACCTCGAAAAAATCTGCCAATCTTTCCGGACATATCCGGATACCGGGAGATAAATCCATTTCCCACCGTTCCTTGATGTTCGGTGCTCTGGCAAGTGGAGAAACCCGCATTTCCGGTCTTTTGGAAGGTGAGGATGTTATTCACACTGCCAATGCCATGCGGGCAATGGGTGCAAAAATAACTAAGGATAACGATGTTTATGTTATCCACGGAACGGGAAACGGCTGTCTTCTTGAACCAGAACAACCGCTTGATTTCGGCAATGCCGGAACCGGAGCAAGATTGACGATGGGGCTTGTCGGTACTTATGCAATGAAGACCCGTTTTATTGGTGACGCATCTTTGTCAAAACGGCCTATGGGGCGCATCCTTGATCCATTACGGTTGATGGGTGTGCAGGTGGAAGCCTCGGAAGGTGACAGATTGCCTTTGACATTATGGGGTGCAGTCACACCCAATCCGATTACCTATCGCGTTCCCATGGCATCGGCACAGGTGAAATCGGCCGTTTTGCTTGCCGGTCTCAATACTCCCGGTATTACCACTGTCATCGAACCGGTCATGACACGTGACCACACCGAAAAGATGCTTGTGGGCTTTGGTGCCGATCTTGAGGTCGAGACAGATAATGACGGTGTGCGCTATATCCATTTGGAAGGGCAGGGAGAATTATACGGGCAGGTTATAACCGTTCCTGGCGATCCGTCTTCGGCAGCATTTCCGATTGTGGCAGCCTTGATTACCGAAGGCTCGGATATAACCATAGAAAATGTGTTGTTAAATCCCACCCGCACCGGATTAATCACCACGCTTTTGGAAATGGGTGCCGATATAAGCTTTGAAAACAAACGCCAGACGGGCGGGGAAGAGGTGGCCGATATTCGTGTGCGTTCCTCCCGATTAAAAGGGGTAAAAGTGCCAAAAGAGCGCGCGCCGTCGATGATTGATGAATACCCTGTTCTTGCAGTTGCTGCCGTTTTTGCCGAGGGAAAAACAGTTATGGAAGGGATTGCAGAACTGAGGGTCAAGGAATCGGACCGGCTTTCAGCCGTCGCCAACGGTTTGAAAAAAAATGGCGTTGATTGTGAAGAGGGAAAAGATTTCCTGATCGTGACTGGTGACCCTTCGGCAAAAAACATTGGTGGCGGAACTGTCACAACACATCTCGACCACCGTATTGCCATGAGCTTTCTGGTTCTTGGTCTTGGAGCCGGAAAGCCGGTAACAATTGACGACAAACGCATGATTGCAACAAGTTTTCCGGAATTTATGGGGCTGATGGCCAAATTGGGAGCGCATATCGAATGAACCTGAAAAAGCCGTTTATTATTGCAATTGATGGGCCGGCCGCTTCAGGAAAGGGCACATTGGCGCGCAAACTTGCCTCCCATTATAAATTTTCCTATCTCGATACCGGTTTGACCTATCGTGCGGTTGCCGATGAGCTTTTAAAACGCCATTTGCCGCTGGATAATGAAGACATTGCAGTAAAAACCGCTTCGTTGATTGATTTTGGTTCACTTGATCGGGCGCATTTATCCGAACATGAAATCGGTGAGGCTGCATCCAAAGTGGCGGTGATGGGGCGTTTGCGAAAAGCATTGGTCGACATGCAGAAAGCTTTTGCCGAACAAAGTAATGGTGCAGTTCTTGACGGGCGTGATATTGGAACGGTTGTTTGTCCCGATGCCGATGTCAAGCTCTATATCGTTGCAGCCCCCGAAGTTCGAGCCGAACGGCGCTATAATGAAATGATGGAGAAAGGCGAGAAAGCCGATTATAATGCTATTCTTGCCGATCTCAAACGGCGCGACGAACGCGATATGAAGCGCGCCGAAAGCCCGTTGAAACCTGCAAAAGATGCGCACTTGCTTGATACAACAAAATTGAGTATAGAAGGCGCGTTTACTGCCGCTTGTGCTATAATTGATCCAATTTTGGCAAAACGGTAGAAGAGTTTAAGAGAAATGTTATTTCCGGCCATGCGCCAAACTACCCCGCAAAGAACGGGCGGCAGGAAAATAACATCGTTTTAACACTAACCCGGCGCTCGTGCCTTAATTCATTATTATTTCAAAAGGCACTTCTTCAGGAGTTTCTATGTCACAATACAATCCCACAAAAGCGGATTTTGAAGCCCTTTTGGCTGAATCCCTCCAGACCAATGATCTCGTCGAGGGTTCGGTTGTCAAAGGCCGCATCATTGCAATTGAAAAAGATATGGCAATCATTGATGCCGGTCTTAAAGTAGAAGGCCGTGTTCCGTTAAAGGAATTCGGTGCCAAGGGTAAAGACGGTTCGCTCAAGCCCGGCGATGAAGTCGAGGTTTATGTCGAGCGTATCGAAAACGCTATGGGTGAAGCTGTTCTTTCACGCGAAAAAGCCCGCCGTGAAGAGAGCTGGGTTCGTCTGGAAGAAAAATTCAACGCCGGTGAACGCGTTGAAGGCGTTATCTTCAGTCAGGTCAAAGGTGGTTTCACGGTTGATCTCGATGGAGCAGTTGCTTTCTTGCCGCGCAGTCAGGTCGATATTCGTCCGATTCGCGATGTAACGCCGTTGATGCATAATCCGCAGCCTTTTGAAATTTTGAAAATGGACCGTCGTCGTGGCAATATTGTTGTTTCACGCCGTACAGTTCTTGAAGAAAGCCGCGCCGAACAGCGTTCTGAAATCGTACAGAACCTTGAAGAAGGTCAGGTTGTTGAAGGTGTCGTCAAGAACATCACCGATTACGGTGCATTCGTCGATCTCGGCGGTATTGATGGCCTCTTGCACGTTACCGATATGGCATGGCGCCGTGTCAACCATCCGTCTGAAATCCTGTCGATCGGTCAGACTGTAAAAGTACAGATCATCCGTATCAATCAGGA
>CAMLLT010000118.1 GCA_946480935.1 uncultured Bartonella sp.
CACCGATCCATCGTTACAATATCGACGAGCTTGACGCCTATTTCGATCTTGCGCTCAAGCTTGATGCCGAGCGTATCGAAATTGCCAATGTTCAATATTCCGGCTGGGCATTGCTTAATCGCAACGCATTGATGCCCAAGCGTGAAGACTTTGAAAAACAAATGGCAAAGGTTGAAAAATATCGCGAAGAGCTGCGGGGTATCATCAATATAGACTATGTCATTCCAGACTATTTTGCCGATTACCCGAAGCCATGCATGGGCGGCTGGGCTCGTGATGCCTTTGTAGTCATCCCAGACGGTACAGTTCTGCCATGCCATGCGGCGAGAACCATTAAAACATTACAGTTTGACAAGTTCGGAGAAAAAACGCTTTCCGAAATCTGGCATAATTCGAGTGCATTCAACGCCTTCCGCGGTTTTGACTGGATGCCTGAGCCATGCCGGTCCTGCAAAAGACGCGATATCGATTTTGGCGGCTGTCGTTGTCAGGCATTGGCATTGGTAGGAGATGCATCAGCAACAGACCCCGCTTGCATCAAGTCACCCTTTCACAAAGACATCAAGCTTTTAGCTGAAAAAGCAAGCAAAGACCATGCACCATTGCAATATCGTCGTATCGGTGTTTTTAACGGTTTGCCTATTTAGCGATAGTGTCAGAATAGCTCTATATTATTTAAATAAATATCTCTGTTTAGAATTAGGTATTAAAATTACTAAATAATAATAATGTTATTATTTATTATTTTTAATAAAAATTATATTTTTCGTAATTCGATTAAATATTTTATATTTTTATATGAAATTATACAATTTATATATTTTATATATTTCATAAATTATCTATCATATTGATTTATAAAAAATAATATGAATTTTCCGGATTATCGTTTCGACTTGTCATATTGCTTCCTTTTTTTAAATAGATTGTCTAAAAATCGCCCCCATATCTTTAGCATCCTGAGGAAAACACTTTCTTTTAGAGAACAATATGTATTTTCAAGCTAGCAATAATCCACCGACAGAAATTTATACATGTAGATCCTGACTATCTTAAACTATCTGCTAAGAGCAAACCCGCATTTAAACCAGTCCTTTTTCTTTCAGCTAGACATCGCATCTTGTTATTCACCAACGAAGAAATATCCGATCCAACGTGGTACGTTATAGGCAAAACGGATGGTAAAGAACGCGTTTTTTACAATAAACGATCAAAGCGTTTTGTTCTGGTTTTAATCTCCCGATTTAATCGACTAATTTCCATAAAGACATTACCAAATTTCAAAAGCGCATATTGCAAGTCTGACTTACAGTTCGTTACTTGATAAGCAAGTGCCAATCATAGGCAATTTCAATCTGACTCTCTTTTTTCGCAGCTATGTTTTTATCATTCGGATTATGGTTCTTAAAAGCACAATTCTTGCGAAATTATTACGCTTTAATAGCCTCGGCGTTTACGTAAAAATGCCGAATATCGCGCTTTTTAAGCAATGCAATTACATATTCCATATAATAAAAACACTATTCATATAGTCTGTTGGTCCAACTGACACGGACCAATCGGACAATAGCTATTAATAGTCGGGCCATGCAAAAAGGGATATTCAAAGAAAAAAATATAAAATTCAAATGATTTCAATTTAGTTTAAATATTTTAATATATATATATTTATTATTATAAATAATTATTTATTTTTATTAAAAATATTTTTTAATTTCATTGTAGATTTATATTTCTTGAAAACTAATTCATATGAAATATTAAAATAAATATAATTTTTACGAATACCAATAAAATATTCTTTTGTTTTCATACATTTATTATAATTTTTCCACGTTCCCCACCTCATATTGTTATGCGATTTTGTCTCATTCCTATCACCCTGCCAACAACCTTTGGAAAATAAAAAACAGACCGCACATCTGTGCGGTCTGCTATTTTTGTTTGAGGTAGTCAATCTACTCTGTGAGATAACTATCTGGCTGTCGAGTAGACCGAAACCGTAATTGTTGGACTGACAATTCCTGCGTCAACACGGTTATTAGTCAATGGAACTTCAAATTGTGCATAGCCTTGAGGATCAAATGTTCTGACCGCGAATTTGACATTTCCATATCCACTAAGAGTTTTATTTATTTCACCCCAGTTACTGAGGTCGCACAATCCCATTCCTCCGGGCGGATCGGAATTGACTAGACCGTGGTTACCCATTTTCGGATAATCTCGAATAGTATCGATATTGGATGTATGATTGAAGTCCATCATTAGTGAGTAAGTCAGCCCCAACTGCGGATAAGCCCTTCCGAAGTCATTCATCCATGCATTTCCATCTTTACTTGAATCGCTCTGGACGGGAACCGAACAGTTTTGTGTTGTGGAACCTCCTTTTTCTGTAATTAAGATCTGTCCGGTAATATCTCTTGACGTCAAGTACATCTGCTTGTTCCAGGTCGAACTTGCTTTTTTCATATTGATTACAAATCCCAATGCAGACGATTGGTATTTTGAAAAATCACTCTGCGAACAAATGAATGACTGGCCGCCTTTGCGATCCGGCACGGTTAAACCGCAAAGTTTCGGATTAAAATCAATTGTTGACAGCAAGACACCTGTTTCAGGACGTATATTATAAGTCACTGGTTGAGGCTGCCAGCCTTGGCTGTAATTGGTCATTACGGCATAAAGCTGATAAGTCGTGAATGCCTGGTTTTTCGAGCTTAATGTAGCCGAATAACCCTGCGGAGTTAACACGCTCGTTGTATCAGTGTCGGTCGTGTAGAATGACATTGTCAACAGCCCCGCCGGTATCTCGTTGCCTACCTTATCGAATGGTCGGAAAGTAGCCACGATTTGATCGGTTCCATTATTATACAGGTAGTCTTTGCTTAAAGCGATATATGACTTCTCCTGATCAACATAGAGTCCAAACGGAAGCTGCATTTTCACGTTATAGCCATCAGAAGACACTGTATATCTATTGTAACCCTGCCATGCTGCCAAGGTGGATGCCAGATAGATTACAACCTTCCCGTTTGCGTCTGAGGTACCTGTAAACGTCGTCAGCCGGTTACCGCTTGAGCATTGAGGAGTATCACAAATAGCGAGTTCGCTGTTGAAAGCCGTTACTGTCACCGATTTGAAAGGCATTACGGTGGAATCAGTCTCGCTTCTCAAAGTAATCGTAACTTTTTCCGTCATTATACCATCGGCAAGTGCATTCCCTTCGTTTGAAATTTCGAATTTAGTTGCGGGAAGAACGGCTGGTAACAGCTCCAACGTACCTACCGTACCGCTATCTGCTGCGTCATTGCCATTCACTGTCGGCATTATGTTAATGACGCCGGTTTGGGTGCTTGATGTCAGAGTACTCGTATAGACACCGTTATCTAAGCTCCAGGCCGTCATCTGGATAGCCGTATCGGGAACCATGCTAGACCCGCTTCCACGTGTAATTTTTTGTGAAATTGTCCTCGGGTCAATCGACGTAATCGCGTTTCCGGATTTATCTTTCGGTTTGAAGACAATGGTACTCTGGGTGCGCCCATTGGCAGCCAATTTATCAGGATCAGCGTAGACGGAGCCGGAATGTTTATCGAAGTCACCAGCAACCAATGTCAACGTGTAATCCATTTTTGACCGGTCGATGCCATCAGAGCCGCTAATTACCGGTACTACTTTTATTCTCCCGACTTTGGTACCTGCAGTCAAGGTTGCCTTATATTTTCCCTCTCCTGCATCAAAGTGCCATGGGCCGATGCTTAAACCTATATCACTTAGACCAACAATATCGGTGGTTATAGACGATGTGTTGAGATCGGTTATAAGGTTACCGTTAGAGTCTAGCGGTGTATAAGAGATGATTGACGTGGACGTACCATCTGCAGCTATTCGACTTGGATTGGCCTTAACCGTACTTACGCTCCCGTTAATAGCTCCCGGCTTGATTGTAACAACCAACGAGGCTTTTATTGGCGTACCTCTTATCTGCCCTGTTACTGTTACAACTTCAGCTTTATCATCCGAAATAGCCACTGGTATGTCGCCTGATGTGTTGCTCGTTATACTTAATGGATAGATTGCAGGTCTTCCTCCACGATCTCCTACAATAGTGAAGTCGACATTTTTTCCATTAATATACGCGTTATTTGATCTATCGCGAACACCAACCTTGAACTCTTTGGTCACCGAAGCTGTTCCTGTCGCACTACCATCAGTCCATGACATGACGACTTCAATATTCTCGGTCAGTTCCACGTTAACGCTCAGCCCGGAAACGGCAGTACCATTATACTTTGGTACAATCGTATATTGGCCGATGACCGTTCCTCTGAGTTTCGCAACATAAGTACCCGGTTCTGTTCCCTTGCTGACTGTATCAATGGTTACACCTGATGCATTACCCGATGATACTGCAAATACAAGCTTACCTTCTATGTTATTGATAACATTATTGAATTCGTCTTTTGCTGTAAATGTCAGTGTTGTAGTTTCTGAATTATTAGCAGCAATATAAGACTTTTCTGTTGTAAAGGTAGATTTGCCATCCCCTGACACTGGCAGATTGCCATCAGCGGTTAGTGTAACAGTTACTGAAAGCGAGCCGACCTGCACTCCACTCAACTTCGGAGAAATGGTGTATCTTCCCGCTACTGTACCTTTGAGTGTAGCGACATAAGTCCCCGCAGCGGCCCCCCTGTTGACAGCCGTGATGTCAACGCCGGTAACTGCTGTCGACAGAGCGAAAACTAATTTCGATTCAAGGTTGTTAATAGGATTATCGTATTGGTCTTTTGCCGTAAATACTAGTCTTGTCGTATCAAGTCCATTGGCCGCTACCGTTTCTTTTTCGGTCTCGAAGGTTGATTTTTCGGCATTAACAGCATTGTTGTCCGCACTCAACGTTACATTTACAGAAAGTGAACCTATCGGTGCGTCGTCGCGCTTCGGTATAATATTGAATTTGCGTGCCACCGTTCCTTTAATTTTTGCCACATAGGTACCAGACGTTCCCCCTGCCGCGACGGTATCGATTGTTACCCCTGGTACGTCACCCGTTGAGATAACAAACTTCAATTTTGGAGCAAGATTATCAATCGGGTTACCGAACTTGTCTTTAGCTGTCAGAGTGAGTGTTGACGTTTCTACATCATTTGCTGCAATAACATCTTTTTCTGTTGTAAATGTTGTCGCTCCGCTCTCGACATCTATCGGGTTATTGTCCGAACTCAACTTCACAGTGACAGACAAAGTCCCTACCTGTGTATCATCGAGCTTCGGTACAATCGTATATTGAGCAGCAACTGTTCCTTTTATCTTCGCAACATATGTTCCTGCCGTTGTGCCCGCTGCCACTGTATCAATTGTAACACCCGCCACATTACCGGACGAAATAACAAACTTTAGTCGGCTGGCAAGATTGTTGATTGCATTGTTATACTTATCTTTAGCCGTAAAGGTCAAAGTTGCAAAGTCTTCACCATTAGCAGCAACAACCGTCTTATCTGCCGTAAATTGGGTTTGTGTGTTATTCAGGTCGATCGGGTTTGAATCAGCTGTCAAAGAAATCTTGACAAAGAGTGATCCCACCTGAACGCCTTTATAGAGTGGTACAATAGTATACTCGCCAGCGGCAGTTCCGTGAACTTTCGCAGTATAGGTTCCTGTGAATGATCCTCTCTGAACAGCGGTAATCGTTACTCCTGTTACATTGCCTCCGGAAATAGCAAAGGCAAGATCGCTTGTACTTAGATTATTCAACAGATTGCCATACTCGTCTTTTGCGGTAAACGTCAGTGTCGAACTATCGTCATCATTGGCCATAATCGACGTTTTGTCAGCCGTAAATGTGGATTTTCCGGTCGTACCATCTGGCTCATTTCCATCTGCCACCAAAGTAACGATAGCAGATAGTCCTTCAACCGCAGTGTCTTCCACCTTTGGAATGAAAGTATATCTGCCGGCAATTGTTCCCTTGACCAAGGCTGTATATGTGCCCTCTTCCGCGCCCTTGGCAATGGTACCGATTGTTACACCCGCTGCATTTCCGCTCAAAACCGCGAAATTCAACTTGCTCTCAAGGTTATTGATCGGGTTGTTATATTGATCACGAGCTTTGAGAATAAGGACTGTCGTTTCAATATTGTTAGCAAGAATACTAGGTTTGCTAGCAGTAAAGCTCGAATAACCATTTATAACGTCAATCGGGTTTCCATCAGCACTTAAAGTGATGTTTACATAAAGCGAGACACCTTCAATAACTGCGTTATCAAGCTTTGGAATGATCTTGTAAATACCGGCCGTTTTCCCTTTCAGCGTCGCTACATAGACTCCATCACCCGCACCCTTGGTAACACCGGTGATGTTGACCCCAGGTACAGAACCGGTTGCTACAACGAATGTAAGCCTTGCTTGAAGATTATTGATCGGATTGTTGAATTGGTCTCTGGTTGTGAACGTCAACGTAGCAAAGTCGGTATTATCAGCCTTCACCAAATTCTTGTCTGTCGTAAAAGTTGAATTATCGTTGCTGATCGGGTTCCTATCCGCTTTCAGAGTGATATTGACAAAGAGTCCACTACCTACAGAGCTACCGCCAACCATCGGTATAATAGTATATCTACCGGCGATTGTTCCTTTGAGAGTAGCTGTATAGATACCATCGGCCGAATCCTTACGGACTGTGCTTATCGTAACGCCCGTTTGTTCACCAGTCGAAACCACGAATGCTAACGACCCTGCGAGATTATTGATCGTATTACCAAAGCGGTCTCTGGCTTCGAACGTTAAAGTAGCCGTATCATTATTATCGGCATCCACAATTGTTTTGTTTGCCGTAAAGGTTGAATGGCCATCGCTTGCATCCGGCAGGTTACCATCCGATGTCAAAGTGATGTTGACCGCCAATGAACCAACCGCTGCTCCATCAAGCATTGGAACAATCTTGTAGGCTCCCGCCAAAGTTCCTTTCAATGTCCCTTTAT
>CAMLLT010000119.1 GCA_946480935.1 uncultured Bartonella sp.
GCAACGACCAAATTGACAGGCATTACCGCCGGTTATGGCTGGGTATCGAATGTTGCTCCCTATATTATCGCCTCACCGATCTATTTTGGCGGCGGTATTGACCTCGGAGGTCTTCAGGCGGCTGTTCAGGCCTTCAATCAGGCGCACCAGTCATTGCGCTGGTTTGTTGACAATTATGGCGCGCTGGCCGACTGGCGGGCAACGATGTTGCGTGTTGCAACATTCAGACAAGCTGTTGTTCAGATGGATGATGTCGATCGGCTGAAGGGGGAACATATCGTCGTCAAAACCAATGATTCCGATATTATGACCTTCGACAATCTGTTGATCCGCACAGCCAACGGCAAATTGACTTTGACACCGTCGAATTTGGCTATCAAACGCGGGCAGAATACTCTGATCTATGCGCCGCAAGACGTTGACAAAACCATTCTTTATCACGCTCTGGCCGGTTTGTGGCCATGGGGGCAGGGCACGGTAGGTCTGCCCAATTCCGGTTTGCCAAACTATATTCCCGATGCGCCCTATATTCCGCCGGGCACATTGCGCACGGTTCTTCTTTATCCCGCAACGGATAAAAATCCGACAGATGAAGAAATTGAACGTGCACTCGAAATTACCGGTTTGAGTGATTATTTTTCGGCACTTGATGAAGAAAATGTCGATTGGGAAAAACGATTGAACGATGTTGAACGCCGTTCAATTGCTTTTGCCCGCGTGCTTCTTACAAATCCCGAATGGATTGTTGCCAATCAGGTGATGGACGGTATTGATGAAACAGTGCGCAAACGCATTGCCGCGGTTGTTTTCCAGCATCTGAAAAATACTACTTTTGTTTATATCAGCCGTCGCAATGACGAAAGCTACCTGTTCGACGTGATTGTGGAAGTCAAATTCGAACCTTCCGAACAGGCTTTGTTGAAGGGTGAAAAAGCAACACCAAAAAGTGAGCCGTCTGATAACATTCCGCAAACTGAAACAATAAACACTGAAATAAAGGGTAGTAAGATTATAAAGGATTCAGAAACTTCGCCTTCAAAAGAGAAGAATCGAAAGCCGAAAAAATAAGCACGAAGAATTGGCTGCCCCGCTATAATACAGCAAGTTGTAGTGACGGGCAAAACGCATAAATGATTTCTTTGTGGCAATGGATTTTGTGACCGGCAAGCTTTTATCATTAGTGATTTTGGTCAGCGGTTTTAAGCAGCGCAAAAGCCCTTTCGTCGAAGATCAACCGCTCCAGTTCGAAGAAAAATAGCGTCGCGGCAAGATTGCAGCAATTCGCATTCCAAAACGGGCTTTTGAAAAAAGCTTTCAATGAAATTTTGCCCAAGAAAAACTCTTATTCCCGAAGTTATTTTGTAGGAGAAATGCGTTTAGCGTTTGAAAAACGTTCAGCGTTATAAGGCCGCGCTGGTCGATTTTCATGAACCTCAAATTTCCCGAAATCACTATAAATCTTGCATGGCATTACGAATCGTGAAGAGCATGATGAATCATGCACAGCGTTACATATGTTGGCTTTCAGAAAAACAGGGGGTGGTTGACTGGCGGAGTTTTTGAAGTGCCGGATAATATTGTGATTTCCGGTTTTAAAAACTTACCAGCCCCAGAACATAAGCCACCATGCATAGACGATAGGAACACAAGAAACAGCAAAAAGGAAAAAGCTCAGATATTTGCACAATGGACTTCCCGGCGTTCTTTGCAAAATCCTTGCCGCCAGATAAAGGCTCCAGAGCGCAGTTAAAGCAAGAATGAACGCACGTGCATATGGCAACCACCAGAAGGTGATGCCATCATACATTAAAAGTTTTACAGTTGTTGCTGTAAGCCCCAAAAACAGACCGGCAGCCGCTAGTGGCAAAAACGCTTGAGCCAGATGGTGAAAAAGTGTCTGCGACCGCATGAGCGAGGCGATAGCCCATAACATCAGGGTCAAAAATGTGCCAAAAAGCAAACCACTTCCTAAGATGTAACTTGCAACACAAAAGCCGTCTACCCAGTTGAAACTGTCATTATTGGCGGGGTGGTTTGTCAATACCCACCAGGGAGCTGTCGGGTCGAGTGGCCAGAAAATATTGTGGTCGACAAGCCATTCGGCAATTGCCTGCTTGAAAGTCACAAACCACGGACTTACGGTCCATGTAAAAGCACCGATGGCAACACCGATCATACCGAAAAGCAGTAATCTTGTTTCCCATGGGCTTGCGTTTTTGTCTTCACCGTAAACGACAACTTCTTCCATAACCGAGCGTGGTTTTAGTGCCACTGCATCGCGGAAGCCGGCACAGCGCGCACACATATGGCAGGCATTGACACCATGAAGCTGGTGAATATTGATCATTGGCGGGCAATTGGGGTTTTCCTGACGGCCACCACAGTAATGCGCCCATTTTTCCTGATCTGTCTTGAACGAAATAGGAGCAAGGCGGGAAAGCAGGTTGAAAACGCCATTAACAGGGCAAAGATAACGACACCAGACGCGCGTTCCTTTACCGAAAAAGAAACCGATGACCATTGCTGCCAGTGTCGAGCCGCCCAGAATGAGAAGTGCTGCTTCGGCATAATCATAAACGCTGATTAACTGGCCATAAAGCGTTGTCAGAATAAAGGCAACTGTCGGCCAGCCCCGCCATTTGAGCCAGCGCGGTATACTTTTGTTACGCCCGACAGTGCGGCTGGTAAATTCGGCCAAAGCCCCTTCGGGGCAGAAAACGCCGCACCATAACCGCCCCATGACCAGCATGGAGAGAATAACAAATGGCCACCATATTCCCCAGAAAACAAATTGTGCAAAAAGCACGAGATTGCCAAGGATATGTTCCTGCCGTGGCGGCAATGGCAGAAATGACGGCACAATAAGGAGAAACAGATAAATGGCAACAACACACCACTGTATCGTCTGGATCACTGTTCTATGGCGATGCATGACAGTGCCCAGATTATAGACGGCAGTGGTGATGATACGTGACATGGTTTTTAAAAAAATCGGTTTCAGGTAACTTTCAATGGGGGGCGAACCGCCGTTTTGGCAGGCTTCCTGTTACAAAGAACAATGGCTGCAATCCAGTAAACTGCCAACACAACGACTTGCATCAAAGACGGTTCCGCATGATAGCCTGTAAGGCCTGTCAATGTGCTGTTATCGGGAATAAGCCAGCTTGTGCTCCATAGCGGATCATCCATAAAGCTGTAGAGCCATTCGGGTAAATCATAAGCCGAAATCTGGGCTGCCGCTTTGTCAAAGGCAGTAATCAACAAACCGCCACCGATGAGGAGAAGGACAAATTCACTTCCCAAGAAAAACCATCTCCACGGGATGATTTTGGAAAATTTCTGTAACAACCAGAAAGTGAAAAGTGCCAGAATAAAGCCGAGCACACCACCAAGAATGAACATGCCGAGCGAAGAGCCATTTTGTTGGGCTCCGACACCGGCAAGAAACACCACTGTTTCAGAGCCTTCGCGGGCAACGGCAATCATTGCAAGGAGCATAATACCGAATCCGCCGGAAGATTGCAGGCTTTCGGCCGCTTCACGTTCCAAAGTATGTTTCATTGAAGCACCGTGGTGGTGCATCCAGACGATCATTTGCATAATGAGAAGAGCGGCAACCGCCATCATAGCGGTGAAGAACCATTCCCCGCCGGGGCCTGCAAACCATGTGCCCGCAACATAAAACAGAATGGCGAGAATTCCGGCAAGAACAAGCCCTAATGCAGTTCCCGCCCACAAACGGTTTTTAAGCGTTAAAAGATTTTCGCGCCGCAACCACGTATAAAGGATGCCGATAACGAGTAGCGCTTCGATACTTTCACGCCAAACGATGAAAAGAGGTGCACCCATTTGTCTGCTCTCCTATTTTACGTTAATGTCGAAACCGGCCATATCCATGTGAAATTCGTCAATAAAATGGTAACTGCCGGGTTTGAGCGGGTGAATGACAACAAATGATTCAACGCCTGCGCCTAAAACTTTTTCAACGCGCATTGAAAGGTTTTCAAATTCTGCCGGCCCAGAACCGATATTTTTAACCGAAATTTTGAAACGTTGTCCCGCCGGAACTTCAATTGATTGCGGTTCAAACACACCATCCTTGATGGTCACATTATAAAGCGAAAGTTCGTCGGCTCCGGCAAAGAGGGGAAACAGACAAAACAGCAAAACCAATATTGCGCGCATAGCAAAACCCTTTTTAACCAAAGCGAGCTTTCCGGAATGAATGGCTTACTTTCCAGAGAACCAAAAAGCCCCGCTAAAAAGCAAGACCGGCTGTGGAGGTCACAACGGCCGGTCTGCTCAGAGGGGTTACTTCTAGTGGTGGATGATCGAAAGTAAACCCCGACTTTACAAACAGGTCTCGATCTTTGGGGATAAGATTGACTGGAAACTTATCCCGAAGCTGTTTCCGGCAGAATTTGACTGCCGGAAATAACAATCAATAGCCACCCTTTTTGCCAGTACCGGCATAGGTGAAGTCATATTCGACAACGCATTTGTCAAACCACGGGCTAACGCCGGTTTCTTTATCGACATGGCGGCCGAACATCGATTCTTTTGAAGGCGGCAAAATGGTATATTTCAGGTGATATTTGCCAGCACCATCGAGCTTGATATTTTCGCCATAATGCGGGCCGTCATTAGCAACCATAGGATGGAAATGACCGCTCAAAGGCTCTTTTGCACCTTCTTTGGTCAATTCATATGAGACCTGAAGATAGGGTGCCCATGCGCCTTCCGGAAGACCGTTTTTATTATCCTCTGTCGCATGAATATCCGCTTCCAGATGGATGTCGGACTTCGCAGCCGCAAGCATAATGCCCTCCGGCTCCATTTCGATCGGTTGCAGATAAACAGCCGCAATCTCAAGGCCACCGCAGTGCTGTGGTTCGCCAATCGGATATTCGACAGCCAAAGCCGGTGTTGCAAATAGAGTGCAAGAAGCAGCCAGAATTAGTTTGTTTAAATTCATAATTTAACCCTCGGAATAAAACATGACTATATATATCATCTTTTATCAAAAGCGCAAATTTAAAATTTACCAAAATTATCAAGTTCATTTATAAAACTTATAAAAGCGGCCGGATTTTGCTGTTGTTTATTGGAAACGAACAATTGAATTGATAATAGATAATGGAACATTAGACGGCGTAAAATGAGTAAAAAAATAAAAAATATACTATTAATGACACCGTAATAAAGAGAATATTATTCAACATAATAATGATACCGAATTTATTTCAGTATGAAATAAAATAATGTATTCAAATAAACTTGTTATTTTTCTATTTTTTAAAAATCTAATTGTCATCAAAAATTTTAAAAAATATTGAATCAATGGAACATAAAACGTGACGATGTCGGTCATGAGACTCGCTATTTTGAGCGAAGCGAGCATGTTTAAGGCAAGATTATGATGGCACGGGACAAGTCGGGTAGGGGCAGTCAAAACGGATTTCGAAAGAAGCAGATGTGATCAAAGCGGAGAAGTGAAGTGGAAATTATCGGAACATCGAAAGCGACTGGCACGTCGCGAGTAATCAGCATGTCGCAACTGGTCGGCACAATGAAAGTGATAAGTGGCAAAAGTGATAAGTAGAGCGATGCGATAAGCAGCACTTTCCCGCATTTCCACTTTCCCTCATTTCATGATGCGGAAGATTAAGAGCGGATAATAAAAAAGTTGTTCACAAATGTGCCGATAAAAGGTTGAAAAGCCATTCGTTGCAAGAATCGGAATTGCGCAAATGGCTGGCGGGGGAGGAGGGACCGTTTGTGTTTATGCGGCGCAGTCATTCCTTGGGCGTAAAGCAATCCGGTTGAAAATTATAAAACGTTGCAAAGTCTGTTGTGTGGATAAATAAACCGCGTAAAGTTGTGTGTTAGAACGAGCCGGATAAAAATGTCCATTCCGGTAAAATCCGTAAGTTATTTCAGGTCTGGAGGCTTGAAGGCAGGCTCATATGATTGACGAGGAAAATAGGCAAGCTCAATCAGGAAGTGTTTTTGTCGTGTGAAAGTTAAAACAGGTCAGGGCTTGAGGGGCTAATGGCTTGAAGGCAGGCGGCTAATGGCTTGAAGGCAGGCACTTGGAATTGGAAGATGGATGGTTAAGCCCGATCGAGAAGTGTTCTCACCCCCGTGGCAGTTAAAACCGGTTAGGCCTTCGGGCTTGATGGCTTGAAGGCCAGCACACGGAATGGGGTGGGGAAATGAATAAGCCCACGGCAAGTTATGCTTTTGCCGTAGGCAAGACAATTATTCGGTATATTCTTGCAAGGAACGCACTTGAATTGTGCCATTCTGCAAAGCTTCTATTGCGTCAACAACCGATATGGCGCCCGACATTGTTGTGTAATAGGGAACTTTTTGCATCAAAGCCGCGCGACGCAGCGATTTTGAATCAGAAATTGCACTTGCCGTATCTGTTGTATTGAAAACAATCTGCACCTGACGGTTGCGAATAGCATCTTCAATATGCGGGCGACCTTCGAGAACCTTGTTGATCTTCTTGGCCTTCACGCCATGCTGTTCGAGAAATTTTTGTGTTCCTGTTGTTGCAAGAATGGAAAAACCGAGTTTTGCCATGCGCTTGACGGCACCAAGGACGCGGTTTTTATCATCATCCTTGACGGACACAAAAAGTGTTCCTTCCCGCGGCAGATCATTTCCTGCACCAAGCTGCGCTTTGGCATAAGCAAGAGCAAAGCTGTAGTCGAGCCCCATGACCTCGCCGGTTGAACGCATTTCCGGTCCAAGCAAGGTGTCAACGCCCTGAAAGCGGGCAAACGGGAAAACAGCCTCTTTCACAGCAATATGCGGTTTTTTCTGGGCTTTTGGTCTTCCGCCATAATAATTGATTGTTTTTTCAAGCTTTTCACCGGCCATGACACGGGCAGCCACCTTGGCAATCGGCCGTCCGATTGTTTTGGCAACAAAAGGAACGGTACGGGAAGCG
>CAMLLT010000120.1 GCA_946480935.1 uncultured Bartonella sp.
ATCGACAGCGGAATGAGTTTTGAACGCAAAAAAGCATCTTTGGAGCGTTTTATAAAGGATGTCATCCCCGCTTTTGGAGCACAATAATGGAATATTTTGAATCCTATATTGATGGTGAGTTCGTACGGGGAGAGGCTAGTTTCAAAAGCCTCGACCCGGCAACGGAACAGCCATGGGTCGAAATTGCCGAAGCGCGGGAAAACGATGTCAACAGGGCTGTTGCCGCCGCCAAAAAAGCCTTTCACGATCCTTCATGGAGAAATCTCAATGCAACGCAGCGCGGCAAGCTTTTATATAAACTTGCCGATCTTGTTGAAAAGAACGCATCCGAATTGGCGCGGCTGGAGACAGCCGATACCGGCAAGATCATTCGCGAAACATCAAGCCAGATTGCTTATGTTGCCGATTATTATCGTTATTATGCAGGCCTTGCCGATAAAATCGAAGGTGCGGTTCTGCCGATAGATAAAACGGAAATGCAGGTTATATTAAAGCGTGAGCCGATCGGTGTTGTCGCCTTGATTATTCCCTGGAACAGCCAGCTTTTTCTATCTGCGGTTAAAATCGGGCCGGCACTTGCTGCAGGTTGCACGGTTGTCGTCAAAGCTTCGGAAGATGGACCGACGCCGCTTCTGGCTTTTGGACGTCTCGTTCATGAAGCCGGTTTTCCTAAAGGCGTTGTCAATATCATTACCGGTAATGGCAAGGATTGCGGCGCCGTTTTGAGCTCTCATCCCGATATTGCCCATATTGCCTTTACCGGCGGCACAGAAACAGCACGCCATATTGTCCGTAATTCTGCCAATAACCTCGCATCGACTTCCCTCGAACTGGGAGGAAAATCACCTTTTATTGTCTTTAAAGATGCGGATATTGAAAGTGCGGTCAACACGCAAGTTGCTGCTGTATTTGCCGCAACCGGCCAAAGTTGTGTTGCCGGTTCACGGCTTATCATCCAGCGCTCTATCAAGGATGAATTTTTGAAGCGTTTGAAAGAGAAAGCGGAAAAGATCGTTATTGGAAACCCGCAGGATATGGCAACCGAAATCGGACCATTGGCTACAAAACGCCAACTCGAGCGTATCGAGAAATTGGTTGCCGATTCAATCAAGGCGGGAGCCAAATTGGTAACAGGTGGTAAAAGGGCGAAAGAAACCGGCTATTATTATCTACCGACAATCCTCGATTGTGACGGCATCGACTCTCCCTCGCTGGTTAGCGAATTTTTCGGACCGGTTCTTTCGGTGGTTTCCTTTGAAACAGAGGAAGAGGCGGTAAATCTCGCAAATGACACCGAATTCGGTTTGGCTTCCGGCGTCTTCACCAATCGGCTCAGTTTGGCACATCGAATGATCGATGCAATCCATTCCGGCATTGTGTGGGTCAATACCTATCGTGCTGTTTCACCGAT
This sequence comes from uncultured Bartonella sp., assembly GCA_946480935.1. Lineage (GTDB taxonomy): Bacteria > Pseudomonadota > Alphaproteobacteria > Rhizobiales > Rhizobiaceae > Bartonella. The sequence goes on from CAMLLT010000120.1 coordinate 1,412, forward strand.
TGCACCTTTTGGAGGTTACGGTATTTCCGGTCATGGCCGTGAAGGTGGAATTGAAGCTGCACTCGATTACACGACCACAAAAACAGTCTGGGTGAGAACATCCGATGCCCCGATACCCGATCCCTTTGTGATGAGGTGAAATGATGTATATCGAAATACGCACCTATCAGCTCAAAAATGGTACCGTACCTCAATATTTGAAGATTATCGGGGAACAAGGCATCGAAATTCAAAAGCGTTATCTGGGAAATCTCGTCGGCTATTATTATAGTGAAATCGGTCCAATCAACCAGATCGTCCATATATGGGCCTATTCAAGTCTCGATGAACGGGAGGTTCGTCGCGCCAAATTGATAAAGGATCCTGTCTGGCAAAAATGTCTGGGCGCTTTCAAAGATTTTATCATCAGTGCAGAAAACAAGATCATGAAAGCGGCCGATTTTTCACCGCTTCCATAGGACACAAACGGTAAAATAGAAAACAGCAGGGAGGAGCAGATGAAAAAACTATATTTGGCATTGGTATGTTCGGCTTTGTTATGGGGCGCAAATACGGCTCATGCCGAAAATATTGTTTTTACCGCATGGGGAGGAACGACACAGGACGGTCAATATAAAGCTTGGGCGGAACGTTTCACCACGGCAAACAAGTCGGGTGTATTACAGGATGGACCGACCGATTATGGAAAATTGCAGGCAATGATTGAATCCGGCAATATTTCATGGGATGTCGTCGATGTAGAAGCAGATTTTGCAATTTACGCAGCAAACAAGGGATGGCTCGAGCCTATCGATTTTTCAATTGTTGATAAAACACGTCTGGACCCGCGTTTTGTTACAGATTATTCGGTTGGTAGTTTTTATTATTCTTTTGTGATCGGGTGCAATGCCGATGCAGCACCAGCCTGTCCGGAGACGTTGGCGGATTTTTTCGATGTCGAGAAATTCCCGGGAAAACGTACCTTGTATCAATGGTCGGCTCCCGGTGTTCTTGAAGCCGCATTGCTTGCTGACGGTGTCAAACCGGATGAACTCTATCCGCTCGATTTGGACCGTGCTTACAAAAAACTGGATACTATAAAAGACCATATCGTCTGGTGGCAGGGCGGAGCGCAAAGCCAGCAATTGATTGCATCGGGTGAGACACCCTATGGTTTGATCTGGAACGGGCGCATGACCATTTTGCAACGCACCGGTATCAATGCCAAGATTTCATGGCAGCAGAATTTGACAGCTTCCGACCAACTCGTTGTCCTCAAAGGCAATAAAAAGAAAGATTTGGCCATGAAGTTTCTGGCCACTGCCGTTTCACCCGAGGGGCAGGCCACAATGGCAACGGAAACCGGTTTTGCCCCCATTAATCTCGATTCAGAAAAATATATGGACCCCGAGCTACTCGACAATATGCCGGATAGACATAGCGAAAGTCAGGTCAATCTGAACATGCAATATTGGGCAAGCAATCGTGAAGAAATCGGTAAACGCTGGTATGCATGGCAGGCAAAATAAACTGTTATAGGGAAATGGCGACCTGAAGATACGGGTTCGTATTTTCCAATTTCAGAATATCATGGTCTAGTTTCGTTCCGGAGGAGGGAACGAAAAGGGGAGGTTACAATGCAAACAGTCAATGACCAACTGACTTTGTCCCAACGCTGGAAGGCCAGTCATATCGGTCTTGTCATACCGGCCATTGCACTTCTAGTCATTTTCTTCATTATTCCGCTGCTCGGTCTTTTATTGCGCAGTGTCATGGAGCCTGAACCTGGATTGCAAAATTACGAAGCGCTGCTGGGATCGACGAATTATTTAAGAGTTTTTCTGAATACTTTCATTGTTTCCGGTGTCGTCACCATCATATCTCTTGTCGTCGGATTTCCGGTGGCTTGGGGGCTTGCTATCATGCCGCAGCGTTGGGCACAGATTTTTTTCGGAATCATGCTGTTGTCCATGTGGACAAATCTTTTGACGAGAACCTATGCATGGATGATCTTACTCCAGCAAACCGGCCTGATAAACAAGATGTTGATGGGCATTGGTCTTATTCATCGGCCATTACCACTCATCAACAATCTGACGGGCGTTATCATCGGCATGACCTATATCATGTTGCCTTTTATTGTTTTGCCCTTGCATAGCACTTTGAAAAAGATCGATCCGTCCATTTTGCAGGCCGCCTCGCTTTGCGGCGCATCACGCACACAAGCTTTATGGCGTATTCTGTTGCCTTTATCAGCTCCCGGAATGGCTGCCGGTGCGCTGATGGTGTTTGTTATGTCACTCGGTTATTTCGTCACACCGGCATTGCTCGGCGGCGCCGCAAATATGATGGTGGCACAAATGATTGCGCAGTTTGTCCAGTCGCTGCTTAATTGGGGCATGGGGGGCGCGGCAGCATTCGTGTTGATGGTGATTACTTTGATACTCTACACCATCCAATTCAAACTACTGAATGTTAAAAAGTAGGAGGCGGCCATGTTACTTAATTTCAACAAACTTGGCTGGTGGCGCTATATATTGGTTATAATTCTCATTATCGTTTCAGCCTTTTTGTTACTGCCTATTATTTTCATTGTGGCTTTGTCTTTTGGCTCGTCCCAATGGCTGATCTTTCCGCCACCCGGTTGGACAACGCGCTGGTATGTCGAATTATTCAGCGATCCACGCTGGCTTACATCTGCATGGACCAGTTTCAAGATTGCTGTTGTCGTTACGATTTTATCTGTGGGCCTTGGGCTTATTTCTTCCTTCGGTCTTGTTCGCGGCCAGTTCAGAGGGCGAGAGGTGGTAAGAACATTCTTTCTGACGCCAATGATTATGCCCGTCATTATTCTGGCCGTCGCGCTTTACGCTTTTTCCTTGAAGCTCGGATTTAATGGTACGTTTTTCGGTTTTGTTATCGGCCATCTAATCCTTGCACTGCCATTTTCGGTATTATCCATCACTACAGTTCTGGAAGGTTTTGATAAGTCGATAGAAGATGCCGCTGTCTTATGTGGCGCCAGCCAATGGCAGGCGCGTTTACAAATTACAGTTCCTGCCATTATGCCCGGTATATTTTCGGCTGCCATTTTCTCGTTTTTGACATCATGGGATGAAGTGGTTGTCGCTATTTTCCAGGCAAGCCCGACCCTCCAGACATTGCCGGTCAAGATTTGGGCAACCTTGGGTCAAAGTCTGACACCGGTTATCGCCGCAGCCTCTACAATGTTAATTTTGATCACACTGGTTTTGATGCTGTTTTTCGCGCTTTTACGTAAAGGAAATGAAAATGACTGAACCGTTCTTGAAGATTGAAAATATCCGCAAGGAATATGGCTCTGTTATTGCCGTTCATAATGTCGATTTGAATATCGATAAAGGTGAGTTTATGACCTTTCTTGGACCATCCGGTTCAGGCAAAAGCACAACCCTTTATATTCTTGCCGGTTTTGAAAATCCAACCCGTGGAGATATCAAGATTAATGGTCAGAGCTTGCTTGCGACGCCATCCAATAAACGTAATGTCGGTATGGTGTTCCAACGTTACACATTGTTTCCCAATTTGACAGTGGGTGAGAATATTGCTTTTCCGCTCAAAGTGCGCAAGCGTCCAAAAGCCGAAATAACCGAAAAAGTGCGCCAAATGCTGAAATTGGTTCGCCTTGAAGGTTTCGAAGATCGCCGGCCGTCGCAAATGTCCGGTGGTCAGCAACAACGTGTGGCGCTTGCCCGCGCACTTGCCTATGATCCACCGGTTCTGTTGATGGATGAGCCGCTTTCGGCACTTGATAAAAAACTGCGGGAAGAAATCCAGTATGAAATCCGCCGCATCCATCACCAGACAGAGGTAACCATCCTCTATGTGACCCATGATCAGGAAGAAGCTTTGCGCCTTTCCGACCGTATTTCCGTTTTCTCGCAAGGCCGTATTGATCAGGTTGGAACGGGGCAGGAGCTTTATGCCGATCCGGCAACACGTTTTGTTGCAGAATTCATTGGCGATAGTGATTTTATTGCTTGTGAAATTCTTGAGCATAAAGAAGGTCTGGCGACAATCCGCTGTGGCGATTCAGTAATAGAGAATGTGCCTGCCCATAATAATGTCACAGCCGGAGCCAAAGCCACCTTGATGTTGCGCCCCGAGAGGATAACGCTTCACGAAACGGCTACAAGCAACACCGTTCTGGAAGTCATTATTAAAGACATCAATTTTCTTGGTAACAACGTCCATGTTGCGACGAAAACAAACGCCGGTCAGCCAATTGCAGTGCGTCTTTCTTTCGGTGACCCGGCCATTGCAAAATTGGCTCTTGATAAAAAAGTTTATCTTGCTTTTGAAGCATCCAATGCCCGTGTTTTTAACGAAGAATAGATATTTCACAACAGAGAAAAGATAGTTGAGACCATGGTTTTGAAAGAGATTTTGAAAAAACATGTAACCAATTTCGAAAAATTACTCGACGATGCGGGTTTCATTAACGGAGTCTGGGTCAAAACCGGCTCGCACGGTCATTTCGACGTTGATAATCCTGCCAATGGCGAAATTCTCGCCACATTGCCGGATATGGGGAAAGAAGAAACATCGGCGGCTATTCAAGCGGCTTTCGAGGCGCAAAAAGAATGGGCTGAAAGAACTTCGGCCGAACGAAGCCGGCTCTTACGCAAATGGCACGATCTTCTAATCGCAAACAGGGATGCTGTGGCTGCTATCATGACGCTGGAAATGGGCAAGCCGCTTCCGGAGGCCAAAGGCGAAGTCAATTATGCGGCATCCTATATCGAATGGTTTGCCGAAGAGGCCAAACGGCTTTATGGCGAAACAATTCCCCCTTTCAGCAAAGACAAACGTATCATTGTCATCCGTCAACCGGTAGGCGTTGTCGGTATTATCACGCCATGGAATTTCCCCGCAGCCATGCTAACGCGAAAAATTGCGCCGGCATTGGCTGTCGGTTGCAGTGTCGTTGCAAAGCCAGCCGTGGAAACACCATTGACTGCCATTGCACTTGTAAAACTGGCAGAAATGGCCGGTTTTCCAAAAGGCCTCATCAATCTTGTTCTTGGAACCAAAAGTGCAGAAATCGGTCAGGAAATTTGCAATAATGAAAAAGTGCGCAAAGTCAGTTTTACCGGTTCTACCAATGTGGGCCGCATTTTGATGCGTCAATGTTCCGACCAGATCAAGAAAATGAGCCTTGAACTCGGTGGTAATGCTCCTTTTATCGTTTTTGATGATGCCGACATCGATAAAGCAGTTGAAGGGGCGATTATTTCAAAGTTTCGCAATGCCGGTCAGACCTGTGTCTGCGCCAACCGGCTTTATATCCAGAAGAATGTCCATGATGAATTTGTGAAAAAGCTCGGTGAGCGCATTGCCGCCTTCAAAGTCGGTAACGGTTTTAGCGAGAATGTTACGATCGGACCGCTCATTACAGATAAAGCGCTGGAAAAGGTGGAAGAGCACCTCAAGGATGCTATGGA
>CAMLLT010000121.1 GCA_946480935.1 uncultured Bartonella sp.
GATGACTACTCCTATCTGTCCGAAGTGCCATATCGAAAGCCGTTTAACGACCGGAAAAGAGATATATCCGCACCGTCCTGATCTTTATTCGCGTTATTATTACAAGTGTGATCGTTGTGGTGGGTACGTCGGTTGCCATGGAACGACCTCCAATCCGTTAGGAACGCCAGCAGACGCACACCTACGTCATGCTAGGCATGTCATACATTCAATTATTGATCCGCTTTGGAAAAACCAAACACCGAAGAAAAAAGCACGTGGCAAAGTTTACGGCTATTTGTCTCGGAAAATGGAAATCCCATTAAGTGAAACACATGTTGGGATGTTCGATATTGAACGATGTCGGCAAGCTTACAGACTAATGAAATCAGTTTCTTTTGCTGACATTCAACGAGAGTTTTCCAGCGATAACGGAGCCTCCCAATGAATGTAGCTTCTTCCAAAATCGACACATTCGCAACGATAGGAGACATTGCCATGACTGTTTTTAGCAAAACGGCTTCAATCGTAAAGAAAAGCGGGCAAGAAATCCTTTGGAATGGTGAAAAAATAGCAGTCAATGGCATTTATTCCAATATACCAATTGACCGCTATCACAACGATACAAAGCTGTTCGATGGATTTTCCATTTCATCCTCAGGTCTACGGCAGGTAATACGCCGTCCAAGCGAATACTGGTGCTATTCACCATACAACCCGAACCGTTACGAACGCGAAAGCACGAAAGCTCTTGATTTCGGACAAGCAGCTCACATGCTGATCTTAGGCGAGGAAGGGTTTTCGTCTCGATATGTCTTGAGACCGGAAGTTATTGACGGGGGAACATGGCTAGGAACCCGCAAGGCCTGCAAAGAATGGCTTGAAGACGTTAATAAACGCAAGCTTACCGTCATTACAAAATCCGAACTCGAAAATATCGAACATATTGCTGATAATCTTGCACAGCACCCACTTGTAAAACAAGGCATTCTGAACGGCCGGATTGAACGTTCAATCGTCTATAGAGACGGGAACATCTGGATCAAAAGCCGCCCTGATATTTTTGCGAATGATAGCGGGGACTTTGTCGACTTGAAAACAGCAAATGACGTTTCAAACAACGCACTTGAACGGACTATTTATAATCACGGTTATCATGTTCAAGCGGCTGTTGTCCGAATGGCAATACGGGAAGTTGCGGGGAAAGACATATTCAACTCTTTCTCGTTTGTTTTCGTTGAAAAAACACCGCCCTATGATGTGCGAGTAATGCAGTTGAGGCCGGAAGATATAGATGTCGGCGAGAGGCAAGCACATCTCGCGATTGATAAAGTCAAGAAATGCCTAGAACTCGGAGAATGGCCTGGCTTTGACGGATTTTATCCAGAAGCTGAATGGATTTCTATGCCGGTTTGGGCACGTACAAGCATCACTGACAATCTGGAAGTTGAAGAAAGGGCTGCATGATGAGCCAAGCCGTACAAAAAATAACCCCGTCTGTTGCCGTCGTATCAGATGAAACAGGTGCTAAAATTGCACCGTCTGATCTCGATCAGGCCATAAGATTTGCTGAAATTATGTGCCGAGGCGATATTGCAATACCAAAACATTTGCGGGGCAATCAAGGTGCTTGCCTTGCGGTAACGATGCAAGCATTGCAGTGGGGAATGAACCCGTTTACTGTTGCTTCTAAATCGTATTATGTGAACGGTACTATTGCGTATGAAGCACAATTAATATCTGCGGCAATCAATACACGTTCCAATATCAAAGGAAGACTGAAATATAAATTCGAAGGTGAAGGTGACGAACTTACTTGTACCGTAACTGGGAATATTGACGGCGAGGATTACGAATATATCTCACCTAAAGTCAAGGATATTAATCCCAAAAATAGCCCGCTATGGAAATCCGACCCACAGCAACAACTTAGTTATTATTCATCCAGAGCATGGGCGCGTCGTTATTATTCCGAAGTGCTGCTTGGAGTTTATGCCCGTGACGAACTGGAACAAGCCAGAGATATAACACCAGCTAATGATAAACCGACCATTCTGATGTCGTTAGAGGCTAAAAAACCAGCCAATAACGTTGAGGGGTTCAATCGTGAACATCTTAACGAGGAAGCGGAAACGCTTACCAGTGGTGAAGATAGCCTGAATTCTGGTGAAACGACAGGCTCAACGGATGACGTTACCGAAGCACATTCGGATGATGACGTTGCCGATTACAATTTTAATTTTGATGATTTTATAAAGGAACTGGCAGAAGCGGTTATTTCTGTCACAGATCAGGGTGAGCATACAGTTGTTGAAAAGAGTAAGCTCTTCGTAAATGACAATCTGGATGCAGGACAGAAAGAAAAAGCCCGCAATGTCGTAATTACCGCGAAGGAAATAGCCCGTGGCGAAACGCCTAAAGAAGACGGCGTCAAACGCATTGCCGGTATTGTCGGGATTGATTACCGCGTACTTACAGCGGACATTCAACCAATAAGCAAGAATGAGGCTAACGATCAGTTTAATGAAGAGAAATGGCTCAAAGATTTAGCCTTACAGCTCTATAAAGCTATCGCTTCTGGTCTTGATGAATATGAGCGTACGGCTGACCAAGTATACCCCTCCGAAATGAATATGAAATTATCGGAAGGCGGCTGTGAACGCGCGCAAAGCATTTACAATGCTGGTGTTGAAGCCTGCAAAAATAAAATTAGCATGGAACGCGCTAGAAGCCTGATGGCCGGAGATGCCAATCTTTCCGAAAAGGATTTGCAACAATGAGCAGGCGTCACGAATTTTCAAACAAAGTCAAAGAACAGGCTTATCAACGGGCTAACGGCAAATGCCAAAAATGCGGCATCCAGTTTGATACAAAGAACCGGCCTGAATATGACCACATCGTGATGGATGCTTTTAGCGGTGACAATAGCCTAGCGAATTGTCAAGTCCTTTGCAAAAGATGCCACGCAGAAAAGACTGGTAAAAAAGACATACCGGCCAATGCCAAAGCAAAACGGCTGGCACGTGCCCGAATTGGCATCACGAATAAGGGCAGTCTCAAACGCGGCAAAAGCCACAAGACACCGAAAATAAAGAAAACTCTACCACCGCGGAGAGGTGGCATAGCCGCCCAATTCGGGCTTGTGACGGAAAGATAGGCGGGTACGTGTTATGGCAGGCAGTGTAAATAAAGTCATTCTAGTCGGTAATCTCGGCGATGCTCCGGAAATACGCGACCTGAATTCCGGTACGAGAGTAGCCAACATGAGCATCGCCACGTCAGAAAGCTGGCGCGATAAAAATACTGGTGAACGTCGACAGATTACAGAATGGCATCGGGTTGTCATTTTCAATGAGAAGCTTGTCGAGTTTGCCGAGAAATATCTTATCAAAGGCTCAAAAGTCTATATCGAAGGCCAGCTTCAAACTCGCAAATGGCAGGATCAGAGCGGTAATGACCGCTATACGACCGAGGTTGTTGTGAAGAATTTTGGCGGTGTGTTGCAGAAGCTTGACCCGATTAGCAATAGCGAAAGCAGCACCGGAACAAGTGATGTTGGCGATAGATATGCAGCCATAAAGGGCGGCAGCTTTGGTAGCTCTTTAGATGATGACGTTCCGTTCTAAGCGGGGCAAATAACGAGAACAAAGCACGAGCAAAAGCAAAACGAAACAAGATCAAACAGTTTGGCATGACACGGCAAAAACCGAAATCACGGTTCAAGCGGCGGATGGATGGAACCGTGGTTTTTCGTGACACAGGCGAACCGGTTGGGAGAAAAAATAATGGTTAAAGGTTATGGAGTGGCAGACCCGGCAAAATGCAGAGCCGGTGAAGTGTATAGTCCAAATAAACAACGGGGTAAAAAAGCGCGCGGCGGTTACCCCTTTACAGATGCCGGCCCGTTGGAGCTGATTACAGAATGGCGCGATTATAGCAATGGACTAAGCCAGAGGCGTTTAGGTTGGTTTTTTCAGGAAAACTCGTTTTTTTCGGTTCGGGCAAGCAGCAAAAGCTTAATACCTTTTGATGATGATGACGATAATTGTGCTATAAAATTGGCTTCGCGGATAACTATCAACGAACAATTATCGGTGGCTGACACGGTCAAATCGCAAATCGAGTTTGCGCGACAGTCCAGCACGTATGAAAAATATCTGGATAAGGTAGGTACTTTTGCTTTTAGCAAACCCTTGTCAAAACTGCTAATCGACGGGTGCTCGATAAATTTTGCGGCCAGCGGTTGGGAAAATACGATCGTTCTAAACAAAGTGAGTGGTGTAGCTTATGCCGCATCGTCAGGCCCCGACAACATAATTATGTCGAATACCGATGGAGCGTCTATGGCTGCCAGTGGCGACGGAAGCGGTATTATTAATTCCGGCGTTGATGCAGACATAGCAGTTAGTGGCAACAGTTGCGATGTAGTGTCTGGCGGAAACAAGACAAATATAGCTGCCGCTGGTTTTGGCACAACTATTGATAACTTTGGCGATAACGCGAAAATCGCAATAACTGGGAACGCCGGAATCTGCAACGCGCTCGGTGAAAATAACGTTGTCGCGATCGTTGGTATGTGCGGACATTTTAGCGGAAAAATTGGCACACACGTGTGCGTGGCTCAATACCTGCACGGCAAATGCATTGGTTTTGTAACCGGCGAAATCGGCAAAAACGGGCTAAAGCCAGACGTCACATATACCACACACGACGGCCAATTTATCGAGCTTGCAGAGGAGGCAGCAGAATGACTGACGATGAGAACGCGAATATTCACACTGTTTCTGTGAGCGTGCCAGACTGGCTGAAGGAACGTTTTGACGATGGATTGGCTGAATATGAAGCCGATGATTATAAAAAGCGAGCAGCCGTTATCAAAGACAATTCGCCCCTTTCTATGACTGTTACAGATTTATCAGACAATACGCTTGATCTCGCTGCTGCTGATTATTGTGACGATTGGCATTTATTAGAGCCAGAACAGCAACAGAAGTTTCGGGATGATATCCGAGATTGGATTGCTGCTCTTATTGTCGGCGGTGTCATTCGCATTTCACCACAAAGCAATTCAGAAATTCCACCATTGGAGGCTGAATAATGGCTAAAACAACGAATGCTTCGGATAAATTTATCATCCGCCTTCCGGATGGAATGCGTGATCGTATCAAAACCGATGCTGAACAGCATGGACGTACGATGAACGCGGAAATAATCGCTAAGCTTCAAGATTATACCGATAGTCCGAGCAATTCAAACAGGCTGGATGAGCTTAGACAGACGCTCAATAAACATGGCGAGAAGCTCGATACGCTTACCGATATGCTCGGAAAACTGTGTGAGGTGATTAATGCCAATCAGACAAGAACGTAAACATCTCTATCCGAAAAACTGGAAAGAGATCGTAAAGCAGATCAATGCACGGGCTGGCAATCGGTGTGAAGGTTCTCCAGATTATCCAGATTGCAGAGCTGAAAACGGAAATAACGAGGATTGGAAGACATCTCTAAAAACAGGAACGAAAAGATGTCTCGCAAAGCAGCTAAATACACTGAGAAAGATATTGAACGAGCGGGTAAGTGGGCAATGAAAAACAACTTAAAGGCTCTAATCATAAAAGTTTCGCCAGATGCAAAAATTATTATTCCTTTGGATAAAAATTTTGATGTCGAAAGCATGTTGCCTGAGGATGAACCGCTTGATGACAACTTTACAGTGTAAAGTTTTTTAAGCGTAATGAGTAAAGAGTATGCCAAAAAAGAGACCACCATATTTACAACGCCAAGTAACACGTCACGGGAAGGTTGTTTGGTACGTTCGTAAACGGCCAAATCCACGTGTTCGCATTAGAGGCGAGTATGGAAGTCCCGAATTCATGGAAGCCTATTTAGCGGCTGTTAACGGCCAAGAAATGCCAATACAGCAAAAGGCCTCTTCCGGTTCTTTAAGGTGGTTGATTGAACAGTACTGCAAAAGCTCTGACTGGTTGTCGTTGTCTCGAGCAACGCGAAAGCAAAAGGAGAACATATTCATGCATATCCTTGAAAAAGCTGGAGATAGACCTTTTAAGGCGGTAACCCGTAAGGTAGTCATAGAGTCACGAGATGCGAGAGCTGCAACTCCAGGGCAAGCTGCTAATTTCTTAAAGACGTTTCGCGGACTTTTCCGTTGGGCTGTTGATGCAGAATATATCTCTGTCAATCCTTGCGACGGAGTAAAGCCGCCTAAGTTGAAAAACTCTGATGGATTCGTTGCATGGACTGAGGAAGATATCTCTCGATACGAATCATATTGGCCTGAGGGAACCAAAGAACGCGTTTGGCTTCATGTTCTTTTATATACTGGATTGAGGAGAGGGGATGCCGTGCGAATCGGTAAACCTAATGTGGTCGATGGTGTTGCAACGATAAAAACGGAAAAAAGCGGTTTTAAAACGGAAGTCACGCTACCGATATTACCGATTCTTCAAAAGACACTGGATAAAGGTCCGACTGGAGAATCAACATTTATATGCGGTGACCAAGGTCAATCATTAACGAAAGAAACGTTTGGTAATTATTTTAGACGCGCTTGTAATGAAGCGGGAATCAATAAGTCGGCTCACGGAGTAAGAAAAATCAGTGCGACTCGTGCTGCAAATGCAGGAGCAACGGTAGCGCAATTGAAATCACTGTTCGGATGGGAAGCGGATAATATGGCGTCTCGTTATACAAAAACCGCAGATCGCCGTCGTTTGGCAAGGGAAGCAATCACAAAACTTCAAAAGAGTTGACGTTGATTTCTATGCCCCCACCTTTTAATCGGTTGCCCTCACCGTAAAAAACAATCAATAAAATCAATGTGTTACAGGGTATTAAAAGGAGAATGGTAGGCGATGAGAGA
>CAMLLT010000122.1 GCA_946480935.1 uncultured Bartonella sp.
ATTTCCGGCGCTTTGATCTTACCCAGTTTCTGCAACTCGTCATGGGCAAAAGTGACAGCATTTGGAGTGATTTTGAGTTCTGGCGGAGAAATCAGATAAATGACAAAGGGCATGAGCAACATGGCAACAATGCCTGGTACCAACATGCACAGTGCCCAGGTACTCCACGAAAGCGTGAAACCTTGATGAGTTGCTTCGGCAATATAATTCACAACCAGCGGATTTGGGGCTGTCGCTGTAATAAACATGGCCGAGCTGATCGGATTTGCGTGATAATTGACAAGTGCAAGATAAGTACCGACTTTGCCTTGCGTTCCTTTCTGGGGAACAGAATCATAGGCTAGCGCAATCGAGCGCATGATCGGGTGAATAATACCACCGCAGCGTGCTGTGTTGCTGGGGGTAAAAGGCGCGAGCAATAATTCGCAAAGTGCGAGCCCGTATCCGATACCGATCGTTCGTTTACCAAGAAGACGGATGAAATAATAGCCAATCCGCGCGCCCAAACCTGTTTTAATCAGGCCGCGCGAAACAATGACCGAAATAACAATCAGCCAGATCAGCGCATTATCCATGGAACCCAGCGCATCGGCGACAGCTTTCGGTGATGTCGGTGATGTCACCTTGGACAACATGACCACTGCAATCGTGATCATCGACATAACACCAAGAGGCATAACTTTAAGAATAATTCCGAGAATCGCTGCCACAAAAATGGCCACAAAATGCCAGGCTTCGGCTGTTAGACCGTCCGGCTTCGGAGTCATATATAAAGCCCAATAAATGAGCACACAAATAATACCAGGGATAATACGAAAAGGTACATATTCCGATAGTTTCTGGTTTAGTTTGCTTAGGGATTGCATCAATATAATCCTTTATGAAGGCTTCTCCAGTAAGGGTGTTATATAGAAGGTTTCCGTTTATAGACCAGTCAAAAGCACTCTCACTGCGATGAAACGACCACTTCTTCATATCACTTCGAGTAAAACTGGCAAGAATATGATATCCCCCGCCACATTATCCAAGTTTGAAACGAAAAACGGTGAATTTTCATATCGATAGAAATATCGTTGTCCGAGATTTTCGCTTAATTGAAACTTTTATCGTCATTTGGATTTAGTCGCAAAAATTGACATATAAAAAGAAAGAACAATGTGCCCAGCACATATTACTTGAAATCCCAACCATCGACCGAATTGCGCACATCATTGGCAATTTGCCAGATTTGGCGATGCAATGTTTGACGCTGTTGTTGGCTTGAGATCATATTCCTGATTTTTTTAGAAAAAATACTTTGCTTGATTTAGTGTAAAGTAAACGGGATTAACAAGCGCGTTCAAATTCCACTGTCATCGCCCAATTGTTTTTCAAGCGCCTGACGGGCAAGACCAACCATATAAGGAAGCTGATCCAGCGACCTGAATTTGACTTCAACAGAACCGTTTCCCCAATGGTGAAGATGCGAAATATCACGGCAAAGGCCACGCGGGTCATCGAGCTCGTTTATCTCGATATTGAGATTCAACGTTAATTGTTTTGATTGCGGCACAACATCAACGAAATTCGTTTCCGCTTTATAGGCGATATAGAGTTTCAAGAATTCTTCTCGCACATTGTCGTCAAGGTTAAGTATCTCTTTGCGGAAGGCCTCGAACAATTCCCGTGTAATGCCACTTTGTAAAAACGCATGATCGGCAATTGTATATGATTTCAAAACCGGTTTTTCCGGTTTGAAACGTTCAAGTGATTCTTCAGATATATCCGGTGCACGCCAGATATTGACCGCCTGATCGGCAAGATTTTTCGCCCGCGCTATGATTGTTTTTTCTGTCCATTCCGTAAGTTTACCAAGCCCTTTATTGAGATGGAGCGGGCTTTCGGCAAAACCGCCTCGCATCGTGCGTTTGTCTTCAAATGACCGGTTGCCATATTCGGAATTATACCCTGTTAGTGTCAGATTACCGGCAGTATGCAACCATGTTTCCTGAACACGTTGCCAATCTTCCCCGAGCATTTTTTGCCAATCGTTCGGCAATGGTGTTGATTGCGGCATAATATGTTCAATTGTATAATCATTAACAGCGACCCGCTCTTTACGACCAAAGTTTTCAAACCGGCGCAACCAGTAAGACCGACTGCGGAAATGATAAAGATCGCGGTGCTGGAAATTTTCTTTAAACTCTTCATTTGTCGGAAAACGTCTATATAGTGACACGGATCAAGAGCATATAAGCCAATATTGTCCTAATCATGCACCTCTTCCGGCAATAAATGGCTTTCCGATTTTGTCTTGACGACATCACTCTATAAAATACTCAATTTTCAACTTTTTTGATAATTTTATCCATATCTGCAATTTTCAAATCGTGATCAAGATAGGCTTTCTTGTCTGATAGCTCGATATCCAACCCGTATTTCACCTCGTAAGACAAGGTGCCTTGGTTGATTGAAAAATCAATGACATGCCCCCCCGATTTCTTGCTTTTATCAATGAAATGAAGATGAAAACCGGCAACCGAGATATTCTGGAAGAATTCCGGGGTCCAGAATCCGATCAGTTCACCTTCAACATTCTCGACATCTTCTATAATTTGATGTTCCGCCACTTCCAGTGCATTCTTGAAACTTTGGTGAAGTTCCCTCGGCCTTCTCACTTTCAAATGGTCGAATTTGCCTTCCAATTTCAGCGCCAAAAATACATTGTCGAACTTCAGATGTTTCGACAATTCCTCATATAGAGTTGATTTTGAAACATGTGAAATTGCAAAACTCACCTCCGGGGCAAATGTTGTAATCTGCGCGAATGGCATTTTTTCAGTGTCATCCATTATTCGTAACGGTTTGTTACCTTTGGCGTCCCAAAAATGGCAACAATCAATAATGACTTCTCCGGTCAGACCTTCCGAACAACCCAAACCGAAATTACCGTGCTTTTTTACCTCCGATATGGGAAATAAACCTTCAAAAACACCTCCCATGAGGGCATTCACGCCTGAAAATTGGGTAATTTTTTTGGTCATTATGTGTTTTTCCTGTTTAGAACAGCAAACCCGATTTCTCGCGGCTGACTGCATTTTTTAAAGAGATCTGTTTTCTAAATAGCAATCACATTCATAAGTTCAATAATAGGTTGTTTTGATAGTTGCAAAGATCCAGAGGAAGAGAATTGATATTTCCGACAAAGTCACATGCTTTTAGACAATAACCAATGTTATTTTTATGGTTTTACACGGCTTATAGGTGTTACATATCAATTTTCCAAATTGGAAATGTTTTCCAGTCATCAGGAAAGCCCATAGGTTTTAGATCAACATTTGATCGGTCAAGTAATTCATGTAACTTATTTTTCCATTGTGTATTAGGAGCAGTTATTTCCAGCATATAAATTATAATACACAAAGTATTGTAAATGTTTCTTAAATTTTTACTATTCATCGAACACTTTAAAGAATTCGGACGTTTAGGTATTCTCATGGTGACGATAAAACTTTTATTCCATAATCTACCATGATGAGCACATATATTTCTTATATATGTGAGATGGTGAATTATAGATATAAACACGCTTTCATCTAATTCAAAATTTTTAGCAATTAATTACCTATCTTTTCGCGTGTCCAGATTCGCAATCCATTTTGACAATTGTCCGAAAGATATGACTTCGGCAGTCATCCAGATAGGAGGCTCCTTTGGGTCACCATATTTATTTTTATAATGTTTGATAAATGTATCCTTTGATCTCTTTATTTCATTAATCAATAATGGATAAGCTTTGTCATAGTGAGTAGACTCTGCATAAAGATTTCGGTTTAAATAACCATGCGCTCCATACGTAGTGGCTAAATAATAAGCCCATGAAGCACGTATTGAAACTTCAATACGCTCAACAGCATCCATTATTAAAAGACGTAATTCTCTATCAAAAACATATAAACTAACAACATCCTCAAAAGAAGTTCCTGCCTTGAAAGCATGCCCATCAGGAACATCGCATTTTATCTCGAAAGGTAACCAGTATGCACGCAATCTATAATAGCTTATATGTTTTAGATAATGCACGGCTCGATCATAGTCATGAATCAACATGCCACGCTTTTTTAAGAGCGTTATTTGTTCATCTATACTTATTGGCGGTTTTATAAATTGCATAAATACTGCTTAAACTATTTTTTTAGTTTATAAAAGCAGAAACCCACCAGGTGCGCAGTCCAATGACGAATCATTGTCCGAGGCGTGGTGGGTCTTATTAAGGTACATATGGATTATTACCTAACAAAAATCAATACGAAACTGTGGATATTTAATGTTCCTTTGTGCATAACGATGTTTTTATGATTTTTATCGCTTGACTCTTTAATAAATAGTAGTGAGCGAAATTTCATCTAAGGTTTTCATTATCATTCTATAAAATATAGATTTTTCATTGTGATAACATAAAATGCATTATCTTCAATTGCACACCTGCGCCGCTTCCAATTTCAGATATGAACTTCACGTCTGCATTGAATGAATTGGAAAGGGTGATTCTGTTTGTCCGCTTTTTTATGGCGTTCATCCAGTATTGCAGTGGTACTTTTCCAATATGCCAACCCATACAGATAGCGCAGGCAACAGAATGATGCACAAACGAAAATCAACAACAGCATAGATGAAGCCGCAGTCTCCTGGATGGCCGTTTCTTGCGTAGCAATCAGTGAATTGCTTTCTGTTTATGATCGCGACAACTGGTCAAACAAAATGGCTTATTTTAATTCACTTGGTTCCGAATTAGTTCGGTGTGATTTTCATAAACAAAAAGCGCCTTACGGCGTTTGTCTAATCCTTGGCTCTCTTAAGATTTATTGGAGCGGGCGATGGGATTCGAACCCACGACCCCAACCTTGGCAAGGTTGTGCTCTACCCCTGAGCTACACCCGCTCACAAACCGGAAGCGCTTCGCTTCGGTCGTGCCTATATGACCCAACCTTGCGACGATTGCAACATAAAAAATAAAATTCTTTCAATATTCGTTTTTCATGCTTTAAAAATCGTTGAAAATATTGATTTCCGGCCAAGGCTCCAATAAAGCTTTTAAGAGGTTTTAGAGGGAGAAGTGATTATGCGTCGTTTGGTTTTGGCAGCCGTAGCTATTCTGGCATTGGGAAATTTTTCATTCGCAGCCGATAAAGTGAAAGTCGATATTACGCAGATTGTTGCCCATCCGGCTTTGGATGCCGTGCGCAAAGGCGTAGAGGATGTCCTCGCACTACAGGGCTACAAGAATGGGGCGAATCTTGTTCTCAACTTCCAGTCAGCACAGGGAAACATTTCCACAGCAACCCAAATTGCCCGCCAATTTGTTGGCGACAAGCCGGATGTGATTGTGACCATTTCAACGCCGTCGGCACAAACCATGCTCGCAGCAACCAAGAATATACCGATTGTTTTTGCGGCTGTTTCAGACCCCGTTGAAGCAAAGCTCGTACCGGATATGAAAAAACCAGGTGGAAACGTCACCGGCATATGCGACCGCTCGCCGGTTGAAGAACATATAAAACTCTTGAAAGAAATCAAACCCGATT
Organism: uncultured Bartonella sp.; assembly: GCA_946480935.1. Classification (GTDB taxonomy): domain Bacteria; phylum Pseudomonadota; class Alphaproteobacteria; order Rhizobiales; family Rhizobiaceae; genus Bartonella. The sequence goes on from CAMLLT010000122.1 coordinate 5,565, forward strand.
TAAAAAAACTCGGCTACCTTTATAATGCTGCCGAGGCCAATTCGGTTTCGACCCTGAATGTTTTGAAAAAGCTCGCAGAAGAAGACGGCATAGAGGTTATCCCCTCGGCTGCACCGAAATCATCCGACGTGCAGGCAGCAACCCGCGCCCTTATCGGCAAAGTCGATATGATTTATGTACCGACAGACAATACAATTATCTCGGTGCTTGAAGGGGCAACAAAAGTAGCAGCCGAATCAAAAACACCGCTTTTTACGGCTGATCCGAGTTCGATCGGGCATGGTGCCTTTGCAGCCCAGGGAATCGATTATTATGATTCGGGGCTCGAGACCGGTAAACTCGTTGTCCGTATTTTAAAAGGTGAAAAACCCGGAGACATTGATGTTGTCACACCGGAAGGAAAAAATGTGGCTGTTGACCTTCAAGCTGCAGAAAAAATGGGGGTTGTGATTCCCCAACCGGTACTTGATCGGGCTGCAAAAATTATCAACAAATAAGGTATCCTGACGGTGGAATTTTTCGATACTGACATAATTGCAAGCGGGGCAATTGCCTCATGAGTATGTTTGCCTTTACCGGTGCTGTCGAGCTCGGGCTTGTTTATGCGTTTGTCGCTATCGGAGTCTATTTATCGTTCCGGATTCTCGATTTTCCGGATTTGACGGTAGATGGTTCGTTTCTGTTAGGCTCGACCGTCTGCGGTGTTATGATTCTGTGCGGTTTCAATCCGTGGTTTGGCATGTTTTCGGCTTTGATTGCAGGAATGATTGCCGGACTTGTTACCGCACTTTTGAATTTGAAGTTCGGCATTCTGAACCTCCTTGCATCCATTTTGACAATGTCGGCGCTCTACACCATCAATCTTCGCATTATGGGAATTATGGGGGTATCGAATGTCAATCTCGGTTTGGCAGATACTGCACTCACACCGTTTTATAATCTGTTCGGATTGCCGGATATGATTATCCGCCCGCTTTTCGTCGGTATTCTCGTCATCATTGTTGCTTTTCTTGTCTGGCGTTTTCTGGAAAGTGAAGTCGGCCTTGCCATGCGGGCAACCGGAACGAATCAGCGTATGGCGAAAGCTCAAGGAATCAAAACCGCACTTCTCATCTATGCCGGTATGGGATTATCAAATGGTCTCGTTGCTCTTGGCGGGTCGCTTTATATCCAGACCGCTATTGCGACCGACATAACGGGAGGTGCAGGAACCATTGTGTTCGGGCTTGCTGCCGTTATTATCGGCGAGACATTGTTTAGAACCCGAAATCTTTTACTGATTATCA
>CAMLLT010000123.1 GCA_946480935.1 uncultured Bartonella sp.
ATGTCAATACTCAATTTTTAGAATAGTTCGAATATACTGTAAAAATCCTTTAATAATAATCACTTAGAAACGAAAAAAAATAAAATTATAATATATAGAATGCAACTTCCAGCATGTGGACAGTTTTTCAATTAACGTTATACTATTTATTTATAGGGGTGAAATAAAATATATTTTCGAATCGAAACGGGAATCGCCGTTCTATTCCTGATCAGGCACGAAAATTATTGAACGGAATAACTGTTATTTGATTTAAATATTATGAACGACAATCGGGGGAAAATAGCAAAAAACGGCGAAAATCAGAGCCGAATTGAAAGAAAATCCATGAAAAGAGCCGAAGATTTCAAGCCTCTTTCATCCGGCATTATTTTTTGTTTCCCGTTCTTGTCGGTTAAAAAATCGGGGCTTTGCCCGCCGCAAGTTTGCAACATGACAATTGATTGAATTGGTTACGGATTGGCTTTAGAAAAACAGGCGGGCGGAAAAGCAAAATATGAAGCGGCTTTTCAAAGTTTTGAATTTTCAAAAAAACCGCGTTTTAAAAAAAACTTTGAATTGATGCAACACGCATTGAGGGCGAGGGGCTTTCTGAATGTCAATTTTCTTTCCGGCAAGAAACTTTGTAACAGTTTCCAAAAAAACAAGAAACTTTGTCACACTTTTCAAGAAAACTTGCGCAGCATCTGCCCCTATGAGGGTTCCAATCAAGTTTCTTGCCGGTTTTGTCGTATTTTATGAAGTAACAGTTTTGATGCAGTGCAGAGTTTTCAAATTCTAGTTTGTTTTCATTGTCCCTTATTTTTTACTATCCCTTATATTGCTTGTCGGTCACTTCTTCCATCCAGTCGGCACTTTTGCCATCTACCGTTTCCTGTATGGCATAATGTGACATTGCTGTATCGGGGGAAGCACCATGCCAATGTTTTTCATTCGGTTCAAACCAGACAATATCACCGGCGAAAACTTCTTTCACTTCTCCATTTTCACGGCCAATAAATCCGCGCCCGAAGGTGATAATCAAAGCCTGTCCCTTCGGGTGCGTGTGCCAATGGGTGCGTGCTCCCGGCTCGAAGGTGACATGACCGGCAAGAAGGTTAGACCCCTCATGCGGGTCGATTGCCGGATCAAGTCTCACCCGACCGGTAAAAAACTCTTCCGGAACTTTGCCGGAAGGACGGCTGCCACTTCTTTTGATTTCCATTGTTTCATTTCCTTGAAATGGGGTTTCGTTATCAATTCCGGTTTTGTTTCGGAATGAATCTTTAAGCGCTGCCCGCTCGCCGAAATCGGGCGTCAACAAGGCTTGTTGCCAGCGGGGCTTGTTGCTCGCCCCGCTTTCTCGACTGAAAACCGTTTTCCGGAATTAAATTTCTAGAACGCAAGCGTTTTTCAGAGTGACGCCATGTCGATGACAAAGCGGTATTTCACATCGCTTTTGAGCATGCGTTCATAAGCCTTGTCGATTTCCTGAGCTTTGATGAGCTCGATATCGGCGGTAATGTTGTGTTTGCCACAAAAATCCAGCATTTCCTGTGTTTCGGCAATGCCGCCAATGCAAGAGCCGGCAAACGAACGACGTGCCATAATGAGGTTGAAAACGCCAACCGGCAAAGGTTCGGCCGGTGCACCAACCTGCACCAATGTGCCATTGACTTTAAGAAGGTCGAGATAAGCGTCGATATTGTGCTTGGCCGCAATGGTGTCGATAATCAAATCAAGCGTTTTTGCCGCTTTTGCGAGGTTTTCGCTGTCGCGTGTCAAAACCACATGATGGGCACCAAGACGACGCGCATCGGCTTCTTTGGAAGGCGAGGTGGTAAGCATCGTCACATCGGCTCCCATAGCGTGGGCAAGTTTCACCGCCATATGTCCCAAACCACCAAGACCGGCAACACCCACTTTCATACCTTTACCGGCTTTCCAGTGGCGCAATGGCGAATAGGTGGTAATGCCTGCGCAAAGAAGCGGTGCTGCTCCTGCAAGATCAAGATTTTCCGGTACCGACAAAACAAAATTGTCGTTCACCACAATGCGTTTGGAATAGCCGCCAAACGTATAACGGTCTTTTCCGGTTTCAGGGTCGGGGCTGTTATAGGTAAGGGTGTTACCTTTTTCGCAATATTGTTCAAGTCCCGCACGGCAGCAATCGCACGTTCCGCAGGAATTGACCATGCAGCCCACACCCACCGTGTCACCCTCTTTGAAACGGGTTACTTTTTTGCCCACGCGGCGCACCTTGCCGACAATTTCATGACCTGGCACACAAGGATAAATCGTGCCTTCCCAGTCACTGCGTGCGGTGTGAAGGTCGGAATGGCAAACGCCACAATAGAGAATTTCAATATCCACATCATGGTCAAGCGGGTCACGCCGCTCGAATGTGAAAGGGTGGAAGGTCTGGTCAGCCCCGTCAACGGCAAATGCATCACATGTAAACATATAGGGAATTTCCTTTTGAATAGTTGTTTTACTATCAGTTTTGCTTCTTTTTGCTTTTTTGTTTTTTGCTTCTTTTTGCTTTTTTGTTTTCCGGTTTTTAATACCGGTTTTTACTTCTCCGGCTTTTTAAAAGGGCAATCGTTCATTCCGAATTGAACTCATCCTCTTTCATTTTCTTACCTTCTACAAGCAGCCATTCAGCTTTTATTACCGGTTTAAAAAAGTCATTCTTTCCATAAAATTTCCGGTCGAAATTCAAGCGTTTCAACCGGAAACAGCAATGGTCAATTCTATTTCCAGTTGTTTTTTGAACCCAGCTCTTTTTCCGGTTGATAACAACTATATTCTTCAGGACGAGTTTGATAAACTCTATCAAGATCATTGGGCTTATGAATATTTTTCATAAAACTCCGGAAATGGAAAAATAATCGAACGACAAAATAATCGAACGACAAAATAATCGAACGGCAAAATAGAAAGTAGCAAAATGGCAAAAGTGGCTTTTATCGGTTTGGGTGTAATGGGCTATCCTATGGCAGGGCATTTGAAAAAAGCCGGTCATGATGTGACGGTTTATAACCGCACGGCAAAAAAGGCTGAAAAATGGGTAGAGGAGTTTCACGGCAAAAAAGCCGATACACCGGCCGAAGCGGCAAAGGGGCAGGATATTGTTTTTGCCTGTGTCGGCAATGACAATGATATTAGAGAAGTGACAACCGGCAAGGATGGCGCGTTCAAAACAATGGCAAGGGGGAGCGTTTTTGTCGACCACACGACAGATTCGGCAAAAGTTGCCCGCGAGCTTGAAGGCGAAGCCAAAAAATGCGGTATCGGTTTCATCGACGCGCCGGTTTCGGGTGGTCAGGCCGGTGCCGAGAATGGCAAACTCACCATTATGTGCGGTGGTGAGAAGGACATATTTGAAAAAACAGCCGATGTCATGAAAGCCTATGGTATTTCGGTAAAGCGGCTTGGGAAAAGCGGCAGCGGGCAATTGTGCAAAATGGTCAACCAGATTTGCCTTGCCGGTGCTGTTCAAGGTCTTGCCGAAGGGCTTGCTTTCGGCAAAAAGGCCGGCCTTGATATGAACGAGGTTCTCGATGTCATTTCCAAGGGGGCTGCCGGTTCATGGCAAATGTCGAACCGCGGCAGCACTATGGTTGAAGGCAAGTTCGATTTCGGCTTTGCTGTCGACTGGATGAGAAAAGATCTCGGCATCTGCCTTGATGAAGCGCGTGGTAATGGCGCGGTTTTGCCTGTCACCGCTTTGATCGACCAGTTTTATGCCGATATTCAGGCAGAAAATGGCGGTAGGCTCGATACATCAAGCCTTATCAAGCGGCTCCCGCAATAGTTGCGTGACAATCATTTATCCTATTGCTGTCGATTTTTGACTTTTTGGAAAGTTTTCACGGCTTTTTGGGGCTTTTTGCGACGTTATGAGTGAGATTGCACGATTTTTTCCAAGCTCACATAAATGCTCGTGTCATGAAAAGCCGCGAAACTATTTGTTCAGGCTCCTGCCTGTTTGACAAGGCCGTCATTTTACCAAGCCTTGTTCAGGATCAGCTTTACTGCGCTTTTATCGTCATTTGCGGGAAGCGCAGTAGTGCCAGCACATTTTTGAAGCGCAAATCCACGTTACCGGATTGGAATTGAAGCCCGTATCTTCGGACCAAACAAGAAACGCGGCTATTTCCGGCATCCGGATTCTTTTCATATCCCTCCATTGATCAATAGCGGAAAGGGAATGGAAATGAAAATCATCGAAAAGAAAATAGGGACAAGAAAATAGCAGAAGCTTTGTTATATCAAATCGTGGAACGTTTTTTGCGAGACTGCCAGAAAAGAAGGAAGGTGGCCTGCCACATCAAATCATCACACCGGTTTTTGCGAGAATAAAGCAAAAGTTGGAGGTGGCCTGCCACATCAAATCGTGGAACGGCTTTTGAGGTAACGCCGTGATAGCATTTTTTTGCTTATTGTCTCCGCTTTGAAAGCTAAGCAACAAATTACTTTTAGGGAAAAAAGTTCGGCATGTGACAGATAAAACCCGACACGCTTCAGCCAAATCAAAGCCTTTTTTAATACTGCCTATTCCATAAACCTTAATAGTTAGTCGGCAAACAAAATTAAAATAACGATAAATCAAATAGTTAGTTATCGAAATCGAGCAACTGGTTAGAACTTTCAAAGTTTTCCACAGGCTGAAAGCCCTAAATTTGCGCAGAATGGGCCTAAAAACGCGCAATAAAGGTAGAAATGAAGCCGTTGCGAAAGACTTTTTGTCGTTTTTCGCACATTTACGGGGGGTCTATAATTGAAAAAATCGGGTGTTTTTGATGCAGTTTGAGGCCAGATAGAGCAGGTCAGCTTGTTTTTTATCCTTCAGGTCGAACATTTTATCCTTCCGGTTGAACATAGTGGGGCTTGGACTATCAAATCGTGAGGCGGTTTTTTGCGGCAAAGCCGAAAAAGGCTGGAAGGTGGCCTGCCACATCAAACCGCAATGCGGTTTTTTGCTGCAAAGCCGGGAAAGCAATTTTTGGCTCGTTGTTCTCTTTTAAAGGGGGTGCAACAAATTATTCTTACAGAAAAAATATCCGGTGTGGGATAGCCAAAAATCAATTTGCGTCAGTTAAAACAAAGCCTCTTTTTCACCCTGCCTATTCCATTAACCGATATAGTTAGTCGGCAAACAAAATAAAAACACCAAGAAAACAAATAGTTATCTATTAAAAACGGGTGTCCAATTGGTAATTTCACGGTTTTCCACAGGCTGAAAGCCGTTAAAACGGCACAAAACAGGCCGAAAAAGGCAAAAACTGCAATCAAAAGTCACCGAATTGTGATCAGAAGAAAATCACAGTGGGGCAGACATTTGTATTTTCGATATCTTCGGAAGCGCTTCTTTTGATTTTTCACATTAACAATTGGAAACCGGTTTAATGTTCGGGTTGCATCTTCATTTTTAAAATCTGTATTGATCTGTAAAACAAGAATACAAACATAGGTTGTAGAAAATCCTATCCGGATTGTAATCGGTTATTGGCTCAATATTTTTTGCCGCCCCGATTTCTGAATTTACTTTTGCAACAATTTTGCACGGTCGTACTGAAAAGCTTAATAGTTAGTCGGCAAAACAATAAAAACAAAAATAAAAACAATACCTTATAATGCAAAAAATAGGATTTGATTGTTCGATTTCAGCTTTTTTGCAGTTTAAAGGCTTCAATTCAGCCAAAAGAAGCGCCAAAAACGGTAAAAAACGAGGTGTTTTTTGAGCAAAAACAGCGAAAAAGAGAAAATAGCCGTCTATCAAAAGCGGTTTTTTTCTCTGAAAATCGAACCGTTTTTTCGAGTTTTTAATTCACTTCAGAAAATTCAAAATCGCTGTTTTGAAAAAAACTTTGTTCAGGTTGTAATTTTTTATTTCACTAATTATAAAATAACCAATTCGAAAAAAACAACTATAACGTGTATTATATTTTTCGGGTTTCATTCAGCAAAGTAACTTTATATCGCGGTCAGATAGTTTGATTTTTATGTAACGTTCCGGTTTTGCCCAATTGTGTCGAGGTGTTGCAATTTTACCTGAAACCGTGCGTTTTAATATAGATGTTATGTTCTTCCGTCGATTGTAACGAAAAAAAGCTGGATATAGAATAATCGTCAAAGCGGGGAAATAGGATGAATGGCGATGCTTATTCCTTCGTGCGGAAAATCATCGATGCCTGCGATAGAATAAAAGCGCATTTCGGGAAGAGAAAATTGTCCTGATGGACTTGATGGTCCTGATGGTCCTGATGGTCTTGATGGTCCTGATGGTCCTGATGGTCTTGATGGTCTTGATGGTAAAGGTTTTTCAATCAAAATCAAATGCGGCTTTTTATTATCTTGCCATCCGATATTTTTGCGCTTTGCCTTTATCTTTTTCTCGATCTCGGCCTCTATCTTCGGCTTTGTCTTTAATGTTTGAACAGGCATTTTTTTAAAAAACAGTAACTATTTCGGACGGGCGGTATAATGCCCGTCAGGAGATGGAAAACACTATGACCGACATTTTCTTAATCACGGTTTTTAAACAATAAGTTTTGGCGCAGGTAAGAAGGTTCGGCTTTTTAGAGGGAGCGGGAGGGGGGAAGACTTTTGCACCGGAATGTCAACCAATCAGAAGCTCCAATATATCGGAACCGCCAATCTAACAGAAGCACAATCTATCGAAAGCACAACCTAACAGAAGCTCAGTGTATCAAAACAAGAAAACCCATGCCTTATTTCATATTGTGGTCGGGCGGGCTTTCATAGTTGAACTGCGAACAATCAATTTGCTTTTCAAAACGGTTTGCAGCACCGGTTTTAACGGGTTT
>CAMLLT010000124.1 GCA_946480935.1 uncultured Bartonella sp.
GAAGGTGATCTCGTCAAAATGAGTATTCTGGTCAATGGTGAACCGGTTGACGCACTTTCTATTCTCGTGCACCGGTCGGGAGCCGAGAAGCGTGGTCGTTCAATGTGTGAAAAATTGAAGGAACTTATCCCTCAACACATGTTCCAGATTCCGATTCAGGCAGCTATCGGCGGCAAGATTATTGCGCGTGAAAATATCCGTGCCTTGCGTAAAGACGTCACAGCCAAATGTTATGGTGGCGACGTGAGCCGTAAACGCAAACTTCTTGAAAAACAAAAAGAAGGCAAGAAGCGTATGCGCCAATTCGGTAAGGTTGAAATCCCGCAAGAGGCGTTTATTCAGGCCTTGAAAATGAATGAATAGCACTTGTGAGGGCATTTATTCTGAAAGTCGGGCGATGGTGGAGCGACAATCCTTAGTGTCTATCAAGATCTGTGCATTCAATATCGCCTGCTTAATTAAGAAATGAATTTGCAGTAATTCGATTCTCCACTATCGTTTTTTAAAAATCGGTCGAAAAACCAAAACCGGTTTTGTGGCGAATATCAAAGCCGTTCTAACGAAGCTCTTTTGCCATTCAATGTCAGAGGGCTATCTTGTTCCAAAGAAAAAACACAAGTTCTCAACCAATTTTTGGCTGAAAACAGGAGTGATTCGGTATGAATTGAAAATCGTTCAATCCGATCAGGAATTGCCCGATCTACGGCAAGAAAGTTTTTTAATATTTCTAAAAATACAATTTTTCTTTTATCCAAATCCCAAACTTCAATCATAGGGTGTTTATTTGTAAATTATTTCACATTTGTTGATGTCTTTGAGTGTTGACGCTTATTAATAAGCCGGTTAATAATAAGCCAGTTAATAATCGTTTAAAAAAATTCGGAAGGTACTAGTTTTCCGGCTTTTTAAGGGCCGAAAACGGGTTGGGCTTTGGTCTTTTTAATGGCCCTAGCCCGGCGCAGCAGAGTTACACCCCCGCATACTCTGCTGCACTCTATTCGTGAAGATAAGGTGAAGAAGTTTAAAACTTCTTCACCTTTCTTTTTTCTAGAATTTTCGATCATCTTGAATAGTCAGGTTTCCGGCCAATCCGGTTTTCCACTGGTTTATGATTACCCGATAAACGGATCGTCGTGGAATTTTTATTCCATTTCCATTTGTCTGGATTTTTCGACCCGATTTCCTAGTCGCGCAACAAGTCGTTAACCGATGTTTTTGAGCGGGTTTTTTCATCGACCCGTTTGACAATGACTGCACAGTAAAGATTGGGACCGGCTTCGCCATTTGGAAAAGGTTTTCCTGGCATCGTTCCTGCCACAACGACTGAATAGGGCGGTACTTCGCCATAAGTAATTTCACCGGTTGCACGGTCGACAATCTTGGTTGATTTGCCGATGAAAACGCCCATGCCAAGCACTGCCCCTTCGCGGACGATGCATCCTTCCACCACTTCGGAACGTGCACCGATAAAGCAATTGTCTTCAATAATTGTCGGGCCGGCCTGTAAAGGTTCAAGCACACCACCGATACCGGCACCACCGGAAAGGTGGACATGTTTGCCAATTTGTGCACAAGAGCCGACTGTAGCCCATGTATCGACCATTGTACCTTCACCGACATAAGCACCGATATTGACGAATGAGGGCATCAAAACAACGCTCGGGGCAATGTAGGCCGAACGACGCACAATGGCATTGGGAACCGCGCGAAAGCCTGCTTTTTCGAAATTATCGGCATTCCAGCCGTCAAATTTCGATGGCACTTTATCCCACCATGATGATTGGTCAGGTCCGCCCGAGATAAGCCCCATAGCATTGAGGCGGAATGACAGGAGAACCGCTTTTTTCAACCATTGATGAACTTTCCAGTTGCCATTGGTTTCGCGTTCGGCAACGCGCAGTTTTCCTTTGTCGAGCAGATCGAGCACATGGTCAACCGCCTCGCGTATTTCTCCCTTTGTCAGGATGTTTACTTTTTCGCGTTCATCAAACGCCTTTTCAATGATGGATTCCAGTTGGGACAGATTGGTCATGGCATTAGGTCTCCGTTAAGTAAGTCGAAAGCATCAGCATTTATTCTATCCGGCCTAATGCAAGAAACAATGATGGTCAATGAAAAGGAATATCCTGAATGGCTAATGGCGAAAAAAACGGTTGGACACCTTTTCGGCACTCGAAAGAGGATGCCCGTAAGGTTCATGAAGTTCCCGATACTGCCCAAACGCGTTCGCCTGCCTATCGCCTTGCCTATGTAGACGAAGATTTCATGATGCGGCGCGAGTTACGCGCTGTCCGAATCGGTCTCGAACTGATGAAGCCCGAATTCAGTTTTGTTGAACATGGCATCAAATCGACCGTTGTATTGTTTGGCGGTGCGCGTATTCCGGAACCGGGTAAAGAACCGCGTGCGGCAAAAACCCCCAAACAGAAGAAAAATCTTGAAAATGCCTCCCGTTATTACGACGAGGCGCGAAAATTTTCCCAGCTTTGTTCGCAATATTCTGCGTCGACCGGTCATCATGAATTTGTCATTATAACCGGTGGCGGTCCCGGTGTGATGGAGGCGGGCAACCGCGGTGCAGCCGATGTCGGTGCTCCCAGTATCGGGCTTAATATTGTATTGCCGCATGAACAGGCACCAAATCCTTATGTAACACCCGATCTCTGTTTTGACTTCCATTATTTTGCAATGCGCAAAATGCATTTTCTCATGCGGGCGAAGGTTATTGCAATATTTCCCGGCGGTTTCGGTACATTGGATGAATTTTTCGAAGCGCTCACTCTCATCCAGACAGGTCGTATGAAACGTGTTCCCATATTGATGTTCGGCCGTGAATTCTGGCAAAATGTTATCAATCTCGATTATCTTGCCGAACAAGGGACAATTTCACCTGATGATGCAAAACTCGTCAATTATGTCGAAAGTGCTGACGAGGGCTGGTCGATCATACGTCAGTTTTACCAATTGGCTTAATCGACAAAAAATCCTGATTTGCCAATTGACCAACATCCGGAAAATGGAAGATTGTTGCCTACGAATTTGTCTGTCATTGCCGGTTCAGCCTGACAGATCAGGATGATCGTCGTCGATTAATATTCCTGCCCGATAAACTGTCGAGTGACAATTGTTTTGAACAGCATTCTTCGCGTTATGTTTAATCTAAATCGGGTTTATCTTTAATCTAGATCGAATGATTTTAACGATATCGCTTATAAAAAATATTTTTGCCCTAAGAGCAAATTTATAGCAAATTTTATTTTAAATGACTTTGAATGACTTTAAATGATTTTCGAATGACTGTTTTTTAAAAACCGGTTAACCGGTTTATTGGCATTCTTCTGTCAGAAGAATTAACGTGAACCAAGAATAGATTAAAATAAAAGGCGGGTAAAACCCGCCTCGCTTATTCATAAAACCGAATTACTTACGCGGTGAACCGTCGTCAGATTCGCCTTTTTCATCATCCTGAATAACGGTTTTGTCCAATGGTGAATCTTTCTTTTCACCAGGAACATAACTGTCTTCACGTGAACCATCACCAAAGTGGCGACCGGCGTTGCCACCATGATCATGGTGAACTTTACCCTCGGGGGCTTTTGCCTTTTGGCCTTCTACGTAGCTATCTTCAACCGAACCGTCACCTGAGCCATTGCGGGCTTCAGCTGCCAATATCATCGATCCTGCTGCCAAAAGGCCAGCCAAAGAGACTGCAAGAATCTTTTTCATTTTAACTTCTCCTGTTTTGAAGCGTTGATGCTCCATGTCATCACACTGCTTAGTTAAACTATCCTGAATTGAATATTCAATAAAGAAATGTTCCAGACAGTGCTTTATTCAAGTCACAAAGCTGTTCCGGGTCATTTAGTTTGTGACAATGGCATAGAAACATAATCGGATTTTATTTGCAAACCGGATTTTTAGACACCTCGTCGCAAGCGCCAACCGGCTTTTAGGCTTCATAAGTTTTGTTGGCTCAGAAAATATCTTTGGCTCTAATGAAAACAGGGACTTGGAGGATTGTTACTCAATCCGGAAACAGTTAGAAAGACGAAAATATTGGCAAAAAAACGCTTTCTCATATGAATCTTTTCAACATCTCTTGCACGTCTACAGGGGTGCCCTTATATACGCCTCAACGAGGTTCGTTATGGTTGCCGATTTTTGAGTGGCCATTACGGGCTTTTCATATGATAAGGAGCTGTCTGATTGGAATGCTCGGTAGAGGTCCCGACAGCTTGCTGAATGGAGAGTAGATATATGGCAAAAGTAATCGGTATTGACTTAGGTACGACAAACTCTTGCGTGGCTGTCATGGATGGCAAAAACGCGAAAGTTATTGAAAATTCGGAAGGTGCCCGCACAACACCTTCTATTGTAGCATTTGCAGAGGGTGGCGAGCGTCTTGTAGGCCAGCCGGCGAAACGTCAGGCTGTTACCAATCCTGAAGGCACTATTTTTGCGGTCAAGCGTTTGATTGGCCGGCGTTTTGACGACCCGATGGTTACCAAGGACAAAGAACTTGTTCCTTATAAAATCGTCAAAGGGGAAAATGGTGACGCCTGGGTTGAAGTAGAAGGCAAGAAATATTCACCTTCTCAGGTTTCTGCAATGGTCTTGCAGAAAATGAAGGAAACGGCAGAGTCCTATTTGGGCGAAAAAGTCGAGCAGGCCGTTATTACAGTTCCTGCCTATTTTAATGATGCCCAGCGTCAGGCAACAAAAGATGCCGGTAAGATTGCCGGTCTTGATGTTTTGCGTATCATCAACGAGCCTACGGCTGCTGCCTTGGCTTATGGCCTTGACAAGAAAGACGGTAAGACAATTGCTGTTTATGACTTGGGCGGTGGTACATTCGATATTTCGGTTCTCGAAATTGGTGATGGCGTTTTCGAGGTTAAATCGACCAATGGTGATACATTCCTTGGCGGTGAAGACTTTGATATGCGTCTGGTCACTTATCTTGCCGAAGAATTTGAAAAAGAAAATGGCATTGATCTGAGAAAAGACAAATTGGCTTTGCAGCGTTTGAAAGAAGCTTCTGAAAAAGCCAAGATCGAGCTTTCCTCTTCGCAGCAAACAGAAATCAATTTGCCGTTCATTACTGCTGATGCAACCGGTCCTAAACACCTGACCATGAAATTGACCCGTGCAAAATTCGAGTCATTGGTTGAAGATCTGGTTCAACGCACAATCAATCCGTGTAAGGCTGCATTGAAGGATGCCGGTTTGAGCGCTGGCGATATTGACGAAGTCGTGCTCGTTGGCGGTATGACCCGTATGCCGAAGATTCAGGAAATTGTAAAAACCTTCTTTGGCAAGGATCCGCATAAAGGCGTTAACCCGGATGAGGTTGTTGCCATGGGTGCTGCCATTCAGGGCGGCGTTTTGCAGGGCGATGTCAAAGACGTTCTGTTGCTTGATGTTACACCGCTTTCTCTCGGTATCGAGACATTGGGTGGTGTGTTCACACGCTTGATCGAACGCAACACAACAATTCCGACCAAGAAGTCGCAAACCTTCTCGACGGCTGAAGATAATCAGAATGCTGTAACCATTCGTGTCTTCCAGGGTGAACGCGAGATGGCAGCCGACAACAAGTTGCTTGCCCAGTTTGATCTTGTCGGTATTCCGCCTGCACCGCGTGGCGTTCCGCAGATCGAAGTTACATTCGATATTGACGCCAACGGTATCGTCAGTGTTTCGGCAAAGGATAAAGGCACCGGTAAAGAACACCAGATCCGCATTCAGGCTTCTGGCGGTTTGAGCGATGCCGATATCGACAAGATGGTCAAGGATGCTGAAGCCCATGCTGCCGATGACAAGAAGCGGCGTGAAGGCGTTGAAGCCAAGAATCAGGCAGAGGCTCTTGTTCATACAACCGAGAAATCGCTTGCCGATTATGGTGACAAAGTCTCGGCTGAAGACAAGTCGGCCATTGAAGCTGCCATTGCGGATGTCAAGAAGGCCATTGAATCGGATGACGTGGATAGCCTTCCTGAAAAAACCAAGAAATTGTCTGAAGTCAGCATGAAACTTGGTGAAGCGATGTATGCCGCTTCAAAAGCTCAGGCAGAAGCTGATGCTGCTCATGATGCAGCAAAAGAGGAGCATAAAGACGACGATGTTGTTGATGCCGATTTTGAAGAAGTCGACGACAACGACAAGAACAACAAGAAATAATTGCTCTGATGTCTTTGTAAATTGAAAAAAGCCCGACCTTTTATCAAAAGGGCGGGCTTTATTATGGAATAGCCAATCCGCTCGTAACAAGAACTGAAAATAGAATTTGTTTTGAATTAGCAACGACAAGGACCTGAGCGGAACAAAATATGGCAAATGTCGTCTCATCAATGAACGGCAGAAGAACTGCAGGAATAAGTGATGAAAATTGACTATTATGAAACATTGGGCGTTTCACGGGAATGCGATGAAAAAACGCTCAAATCTGCTTTTCGTAAACTTGCCATGCGTTACCACCCAGACAGGAATCCGGGCGACAAAGAGGCGGAACAGAAATTCAAAGAAATCGGCGAAGCCTATGAGGTTTTAAAAGATCCGCAAAAACGTGCCGCTTATGACCGTTTCGGCCACGCTGCTTTTGAAAATGGTGGCGGCGGTGGCGGAAATCCGTTTGGACGTGGTGGTTTTGCTGCGGGCGGTTTTTCCGATATTTTTGAAGATTTCTTTGGCGAGATGATGGGCGGTGCACGACGCAAACGTGCCGATGGGCGCGAACGTGGTGCCGATCTCAGCTACAATATGGAAGTCACTCTGGA
>CAMLLT010000125.1 GCA_946480935.1 uncultured Bartonella sp.
CAGCTTGTCGGAGCCGAGAAAGTCGAAGCCATTTTTCCGAATGGTAAAAAGCTTAAAATCAAACTTCCCGATTATGTCGAGGATGGCCAGACAATTCGGTTGAAAGGGCAAGGTGAAACTGTTCCCTATGGCCAGGCCGGAGATGCATTGGTAACAATTCACATCAAGCCTCATCCCCACATGCATCTTGAAGGAAGAGCGCTTCACATTGATTTGCCGGTCTCTCTTAAAGATGCCGTTCTGGGAGCTAAAAAACCGGTTGATACGCTTGACGGCCGCGTCATGTTGACGATACCGGCCTGGTCGAGCTCCGACAAGGTTTTGCGCTTGAAAGGAAGGGGACTACCTCTCAAAACAGGTGGTCGGGATGATCTTTATGTTCATATCCGCATTATGCTGCCGGAAGGTGGAGATGCCGGACTTGAACAATTTATCAAAATGCAATCTTGAAGATCATAAATCGGGTTGATTGGGTAAACTATAGGAATAAAAGCGGGAACGAGGATTGCCATGAGGTTCAGTTTTTGTCTCGCTTTTTTGCTTTCAAATCTATTTTGTTTGCCGGCATTTTGTGAAAATTTCACGAAAGGTGATATTACTGTCGAAAGCCCGTGGGTGCAAAAGTCCGATACGGGTGAAAAACGTGCAGAAGGTTTCGCTCTCATTCATAATGGCGGATTTAATGAAGATCGCTTGGTGTCAATAACCTCTGACATTTCCGATCATGTGGTTATTCACGAAACAATCAAACAATATGGTAAGATCAAGATGCAAAAGCTCAAGGAACCTCTTACCATTGAACCGAACGGCTATCTTGAATTGAAGCCCGGTGATTATCATTTCATGTTTTACAACTGTCAGGATGAATTGCGCGATGGCGAGTTCGTTCCGGCTGTTTTGCACTTTGAAAAAAATGGCGACGTAAAAGTCAATTTCGCAATCGAAGTTAAAGACGATAAACCGGATAATCCTTGATAGTTGCAGTTTGGCAATTTTTTCAAGCCATTACATGATATGACAATTGCTCAACCATATCGATCAATAGGCCGATCCCGATATCTGATAATCCTGATGTTTGCTAATGCCATTTTACGGTCATTCTATTTCTTCCCGCTACCATTATCATATTTATGAGCCGGAGCCGCTTGACCAATTCACTTCTGCTTTTTTGCTTCAATTGAACAGAAATAATAAGACCGACATCTGGATATCTTTAGAAGGCGGCCATTTTTCCAGTGTGCTGAACTGACCTGCTTGTGTCTTGTTTAACCGAACACTTGAATTGAACGATTGATACCGGTTTTTACCAGAAGCACATTCAGATCTTTTCAAGATCGCTTTTTCTTCAATCGAAATGGATGAACGAATGAACGGATTTCGTTCTTAAAAAATGAAAAACAAAGCGAATTTTAAAGTTTTTCTGTGTTTGCGTTGCATAATTGTTGGTTTTCACGAACAAATTGCACCTATTACTTGAAGAAAAGTGCGAGCTATGTCATAGGGCAAAAAGCGAAAACTGATATCAAGCAATTATGAGGCAATACCAATGGGTGACAGTAACGGTTTGTTGCGTGGCAAGCGCGGTTTAATTCTCGGGCTTGCAAATAATCATTCAATTGCATGGGGTATCGCAAAAGCTGCACACAAAGCGGGTGCCGAGCTTGCTTTTACCTACCAGGGGGAAGCACTGAAAAAACGTGTTGTACCGCTTGCAGAAGAGGTCGGGGGATTTGTTTGTGGCCATTGTGATGTCACAGATGCAGCATCAATTGATGCAGCATTCGATGCGGTAAAACAGAAATGGGGAAAAATCGACTTTCTCGTTCATGCAATCGGCTTTTCCGACAAGGACGAACTGACAGGCCGTTATGTTGATACGACGGAAAGAAATTTCAACATGACGATGAATATTTCTGTTTATTCTCTCACTGCAGTTACCCAGCGGGCAGAAAAATTGATGCCTGATGGCGGTTCGATTTTGACATTGACCTATTATGGCTCGGAAAAAGTTATGCCGAACTATAACGTTATGGGCGTTGCCAAGGCCGCTCTCGAAGCAAGTGTCAAATATCTTGCAGTTGATCTCGGACCTAAAAAAATTCGTGTCAATGCTGTTTCGGCTGGCCCGATCAAAACATTGGCTGCTTCGGGTATCGGTGATTTCCGGTACATTCTCAAATGGAATGAATACAATGCGCCCCTTCGTCGGACGGTTACGATTGATGAAGTTGGCGATTCTGCGCTTTATCTTCTTTCAGATTTGTCCCGTTCGGTAACCGGCGAAGTTCATCACGTTGATGCCGGATATCATGTTATTGGCATGAAAGCAGTCGATGCACCGGATATTTCTGTTGTAAAGGATTGATAAAGTGTCCAAGCGTCCGCTTATTTATTTTTCCCGTCACGGTCAGACGGATTGGAATATTACTAAACGCATACAAGGCCAGATAGATCGGGATATTACCGAATATGGGCGTCAGCAGGCTGCTCGTAATGGCCGTTTATTAAAAGAATTGTTGGGCGATGCCAAAGGCTTTGATTTTGTTGCAAGCCCTCTGCGTAGAACGCGTGAAACGATGGAAATTATCCGCGGTGAAATGGGACTCGATATTCGCGGTTATCGCACGGATCCGCAGTTAATGGAAATGCATTTCGGCGACTGGCAGGGAACAACCGAGGATGATATTGCCAAAGTCCACCCTGAACTCATTGCTGCCCGTGTAGCCGACAAGTGGAATTTTTTGCCCCCCGGTGAAAAGGCGGAAAGCTATGCCATGCTTGCCAAACGTGTCAAGGATTGGGTCGAAAAGGTTCAAGGCAATACGGTCTGTGTCACCCATGGCGGGTGCCTGCGTTCCATTATGCATATTTATGGCGGATTGAGCGAACCGGAAGCCGCCAATTTTATGGTTGATCAGGACCGCATTTTACGTTTTGATGAAAACGGACTGGAATGGCTTTGAATTACTGTCCGACCTCTCGATAAAAAATCTATGCACACCAAATTCGTTAAAAGAAATTGGTGTGCAACCGTGGGATTTTTGTGTAACTGCGGGATTTTGTGTGCAACTGCGGGATTTTATGCGTTTTATTTAATAAAATAACAGCCGGTCGGGAACGATTATCAACTTTCTTGTGGTTCGATATCGGTAATGTAGCGATTATTCCCTTCAGTGTCATAAAATACGATGACTTTCATACCCTCACTCAAAACAGAATAATCGAATTCACCCGGCAAACTGTAGGTTTTCCCATTGTCGAGTTCGATTGTATTATTATCCTGATTGATAGCTGTTATCGTTCCTTTGACGTCATCGGCAAAAGCTAAGGCTGGGAAAAGATATGTTGCTAGTATCCCCGCAAAAACCAGTTTTCTCATATTAGCCCTTTCAAAATCGTCAATTGTAAAACTACCAGTTATTGCAAACTCAAGTCATTGCAAACCCAAATCATAGCAAATCAATGACAGGTGATTGTGTCGAAACCATAGCCATTGGTCAATCAAAAATAGAATATACAAAATCATATAATGGTTTTCCCGTAAAACGTGCACATTTTATCGCAATATGTGGTTCTTTGAATGTCAACGGCCGGAAATGTGGAAAAAATCCGGTTATTGATCAAAATTGCTTCAATCTTGGTTTTCACTGTTTGACCACGAACCAAAAGCTCAATAGAACAAACAATGTTGAAAAGTTGGATTGGCGTTTTATGTCATATAATACATTCGGTAAACTCTTCCGTGTCACAACATGGGGCGAAAGCCATGGGCCTGCATTGGGCTGCGTTATTGATGGTTGCCCTCCGGGGATAAAGTTCTCGGTGGCAGAGGTTCAAGCTTATCTTGATAAACGCAAACCCGGACAATCCCGCTATACGACCCAGCGCCGTGAAGCTGACGAGGTCAAAATATTGTCGGGTGTGCTGCCTTGTGACGGCGGTGAAAAATTGATCACAACCGGAACGCCGATTTCCATGATGATCGAAAATACCGATCAGCGGTCGAAAGATTATGGCAATATTGCCCGCGAATATCGTCCCGGACACGCCGATTATACTTATGATGTCAAATATGGGATCCGTGATTATCGTGGTGGCGGGCGTTCTTCGGCACGCGAGACTGCAGCTCGTGTTGCTGCCGGCGCAATAGCCCGAAAAGTTGTACCAAATCTTCGTGTACGCGGAGCAGTGATTGCCATTGGCGCAATCGATATTGACCGTTCCCGTTGGGATTGGAATGAGGTTGATAATAACCCGTTTTTTACCCCCGATAAAATAGCCGCTGAAAAATTCGCAACTTATCTTGATGAAATTCGTAAGAAAGGTTCGTCAATCGGTGCTATAGTGGAAATTGTTGCAGACAATGTACCTGCCGGACTTGGTGCGCCGATTTACGGGAAACTTGATCAGGATATTGCATCCTTTCTCATGTCGATCAATGCAGTCAAGGCCGTTGAAATCGGTGAAGGATTTAACGCTGCCCGCTTGACAGGCGAAGAAAATGCCGACGAAATGCGCCATGGGGAAAATGGAAGGCCGGTTTTTTTAAGCAATCACGCCGGTGGTATTCTGGGAGGTATTTCCAATGGCGAACCGGTCATTGCGCGTTTTGCAGTTAAACCGACATCATCAATATTGACACCACGCCGTTCAGTGGATGTTGATGGCAATAATGTTGATGTAGTGACAAAAGGGCGGCACGATCCTTGTGTTGGAATAAGGGCTGTACCAGTGGGGGAAGCAATGGTGGCTTGTGCTATTGCCGACCATTATCTTAGACATCGCGGCCAAACGGGCCGGATCTGAAAGGACTATTATGACATTCAACCAGAAATCGGTCGTGGACGCGATAAGAGCATTCGAGCGCGGTGAAATTGTTGCGGTTACAGATGATAATGGCCGTGAAAATGAAGGTGACCTTATTGTTGCAGCCGTTCATTGCACACCGGAAAAAATGGCCTTTATTGTGCGGAATACTTCTGGCATTATTTGTGCACCGATGACCGGTGAGGAAGCAAAGCGGCTCAATCTTGCCCCTATGGTTTCAAATAATGATTCGGCTCATCACACAGCCTTTACTGTAACGGTTGATTTTCTGCATGGTACGACAACAGGTATTTCTGCCGAGGACCGGACACTGACAGTGAGGAATCTCGCAAATCCGAACGCCAGTGCCTCCGATTTTAGCCGTCCGGGACACGTATTTCCACTTATTGCCCGTGAAGGCGGTGTGTTGATGCGTTCAGGCCACACAGAAGCGGCTGTCGATTTGTGCAAGCTTGCAAATCTCCCGCCGGTTGGCGTGATTGGCGAATTGATGAATGATGACGGAACTGTCAAACATGGTCCCGAGGTAAGAAAATTTGCTGAAGAACATAATCTTCATGTCGTAACAGTGGCTGATCTTATCGCCTATCGTCAGCGCAAGGAAACGCTCATCGAACATGTTGACGAGATGAAAGTCGATACACTTGTCGGACCTGCTGTCGCCCACAGCTATCAATTGCCTTGGGAGCCGATGCAACATGTTGCCGTTGTTTTTGGTGATATACGCGACGGTGAAAACATTCCGGTCCGGCTGCAAAGAGAGGATGTCGTCGCCGATGTCTTCGGCAAGAAGCACGAGATTGAAGCTGTGCTGCGGCGGATGGCCGAAACAGAAAAACGCGGTGTTTTTGTCTATCTAAGAGCCGGATCTGTCGGCGTCGGTAGCACCGACGAGAACCGTGATCGCGAAATGGCTATGGAAGGTCTCGAGACACATGAACAGGCTGTCGAGCGTGAGGAAGAATGGCGGCAGATCGGTCTTGGAGCGCAGATTCTCAAAAACCTCGGTATTACCTCGGTTATTCTATATGCCTCGCGCGAGCGTCATTATGTCGGCCTTGAAGGTTTTGGTATCCATATAGAAAAAACAGATATTTTGTGAGGCTTAAATGGCAGAACAGAAAGATAATGCCGATGTTTCTCAAATGAGTTTCGAGAAAGCACTTGGCGCGTTGGAAGAAATTGTTGAAAAACTCGAGCGCGGCGATGTCGCACTTGATGAAACAATTCGTATATATGAGCGTGGAGAAGCTTTGAAAAAACATTGTGACAAGCTTTTGAAAGAAGCTGAAAACAAGGTTGATAAGATTCGTTTGTCGCGCGAGGGAGAGCCGGAAGGGCTGGAACCTCTTGATGCTGAACAATAAGCGGAATTTAGAATAAAAATTTTACAAGATAGGGGCCGCCGCCCCAAACAAGAGTCCAAGCGGCTGCCCCGATAATATTGGCGATCAAAAATTTTGGAAAAGCCATTCCTCCGGAACCGGCAATAAGACCGTTCAATTGGCGTAGAATTACAATGAAACGGGCAGTGGCAACGAAGAAAAAGCCACGTTTATCAAGCATATTTTGAAACTTTTCGAGCCGTTCCGGTGTGAGTTTCACGTAATGGCCGTAGCGCAATAACAGTTTCTCGCCGCCGAAATGGCCTATAGCATAACCGGTGCAGTCGCCAAGCACACTTCCTGAAAAAGCACAAAGCAGCATAGGCAGCAAATCGAGCTTTCCGGCAGCTGCGAGCAGAGAGCCGGCGATGAGGCCGCTTTCTCCGGGGACGGGAGCGCCAAATGATTCGAAATAGAGGATGAAGAAATAGGCAAACGGGCCATATTGCGAAATCCAATGTTGTAAATATTCTTCAACCATTGT
>CAMLLT010000126.1 GCA_946480935.1 uncultured Bartonella sp.
CCATAGACAGAAGGATGACGCGGCATGAATGGTGCACCAAAGCATGTCGAGAACGTTGCTTCCGGTTCGGTTACACCTTTTTCGGTCCCTGCAACCTTGGCTGTATAGCCGGACAGGAAGTGGTACATGGCTTGCGCCGGTGTGAGTTTGGCAATCGGCGGAATAACGCCAAAAGCATCGGCAGTCAGCATGATGATGTTTTTCGGCTGTCCACCTTTGCCGGTTTTACTTGCATTATCGACAAAATAGATCGGATAGGCGGCACGTGTATTTTCAGTCAAAGAACCGTCATTGAAATCGGGTTCACGGTCTTTGTCGAGAACGACGTTTTCAAGAATAGTACCGAAACGCTGGGTTGTGGAATAGATAACCGGTTCCGCTTCGGCAGAAAGCCGGATGACCTTGGCATAGCAACCGCCTTCAAAATTGAAGACGCCGTCATTGCCCCAACCATGTTCGTCATCGCCGATCAATGTGCGGCTTGCATCGGCAGAAAGCGTTGTCTTGCCGGTTCCTGAAAGCCCGAAGAAAACAGCGGTATCGCCTTTTGGCCCTTCATTGGCTGAAGAGTGCATCGGCATAACGCCTTTTTCAGGCAAAATATAGTTCAATGCGGTGAAGACCGATTTTTTCATTTCGCCGGCATAGGATGTGCCGCCAATCAGAACGATAAGGCGGGTAAGATCGCAAGCAATCACTGTCTCGGAGCGTGTTCCATGGCGCTTCGGATCGGCACGGAAAGACGGCAGATTGATAATCGTCATCTGCGGAACATAGGATTCCAGAGCTTTTTCATCCGGACGAATGAGGAGGTTGCGGATGAAAACGGCATGCCATGCATATTCGGAGGCAACGCGTGCTCTGATCGAGTTTTCATGGTCCGCGCCGCCGATAAGATCTTCGACAAAAAGGTCGCGCCCTTTTGCATGTTCGACAAAATCGGCAAACAACTGGTCGAAATGTTCCTGACTCATCGGCTTGTTGTTATCCCACCAGATATTGGGCTCTGTCTCTTTTGTGCGAACGATAAACTTGTCTTTTGCTGAACGGCCGGTAAATTGGCCTGTATAGGCAACAAGCGCTCCCTCGGCTGTCAATTTCGCTTCATTGCGACGAATTGCTTCTTCATAAAGAAAAGGCGGTTTCAAATTATAATAAACATTGCCCAGATCTTTAAAACCGAAGCTTTTGAGTGAAGCCTTTGGATTGAATATACCAGTCTCTTTCATAGTACCTCCGCTATTGCCTTTCGAAGCAAAAATGCCCCACACGATTGTGAGTATGACCTCCAACAATCAGAAAACGCATTAAATATCAAATATTTAATCGATTTAAAAAAATTTAATTTTTTTAAAAAGTAAGTTAATGAAACTTCAAGCGTTGTTTGGCGTTTACAAATTTAAAAACGGAAAAGGTGTTTTTCCTCGGTAAATCAAAGACTTTCGTGAGCTTTGCCACAATTTGTACCACATTTGTTTTGCAAAAGCGTTTTTAACACCCATATAAAGAAAATGTATGTTTAATAAGCAATGTGGATGTTTCCAAGGTTTTAAAGAAACGTTCAAAAAATAAAAACCGCAAGAAAGAGTCGGAAAACTATGAAAGATATTGCAACCACGACACAGACAATTGCACTTGTCGATGACGATCGCAACATTCTGACATCAGTGTCGATAGCCCTGGAATCGGAAGGCTACCGTGTCGAGACCTATACGGATGGAGCTTCAGCCCTCGAAGGCTTGATGGCGCGTCCACCCAATCTTGCTATCTTCGATATCAAGATGCCGCGTATGGATGGCATGGAGTTGTTGCGGCGCTTGCGCCAGAAATCGGATTTGCCGGTGATCTTTCTCACTTCGAAGGATGACGAGATCGACGAGCTTTTCGGTTTGAAAATGGGTGCGGATGATTTTATTACCAAGCCGTTTTCCCAACGGCTTCTTGTCGAGCGTGTCAAGGCGGTTCTAAGGCGTGCAGCTGCGCGCGGTGAGCCTGTTAAAGCCAATGCGCAGGCCGCAACCTCTATTGAACGGGGCGACCTTGTTATGGATCAGGAGCGCCACACGTGCACATGGAAAGGCGAACCGGTTATTCTGACAGTGACCGAGTTTCTTATTTTGCAAGCGCTTGCCCAGCGCCCCGGCGTTGTCAAAAGTCGTGATTCGCTGATGGATGCTGCTTATGATGATCAGGTCTATGTTGATGATCGCACCATTGACAGCCATATCAAAAGGCTGCGTAAAAAGTTCAAGCAGGTTGATAACGATTTTGAAATGATTGAAACTCTTTACGGAGTTGGCTACCGGTTTCGCGAGGTATAAAGCCGATAGTGCAAGGTGTAACGATTATCCCGCTCATCAAAACCGGTTTATTTGGAGAATGGTGGGATAGCTCAGTTTTTTAACAGTCGGCAAAGCCATATGTTCTGGCATTTGGTTTTGCCCTGAAAGGTGCGGGCGACCGGATGGTTTCCGAGGAAGCAACAGCGGGCACAGAGGGAAAAACAGAAAAAGGGCAGCATTCCCGCAAGACGACCCGTTTCGGGCGCTTGCGCAGGCGCGGCCATTATCTGTTCGAACAGCTTCTTTTCTCAAGCCTGACGCGCCGTATCGTTATTCTCAACCTTGCAGCTCTTTGTGTGCTCGTTGCCGGCATTATGTATCTCAACCAGTTTCGTGATGGTTTGATCGACGCCAAGATCGAATCATTGCGCACACAAGGAAAGATTATTGCCGGTGCAATTGCTGCTTCGGCAACGGTTGACACCAATTCGATTCTGATTGATCCGGAAAAACTTATGGAGTTGCAAGCCGGACAAAGTATTACGCCGAAAGCGGAATCGACAGATAATTGGGATTTTCCGATTAATCCGGAACGTGTTGCGCCGCTATTGCGCAATGTTATTTCGCCGGAGACAACGCGTGCCCGCATTTATGATAGAGATGCCAACCTGCTTCTCGATTCCATGGTACTTTATTCGAGTGGTCAGGTTTTAAGTTATAACCTTCCTCCTATTGCCGAAGATAAGCCCGGACTTATCGAACGGTTCAGAAACTGGCTTACCAACACGATTTATGGAAATGACATAGCTGTTGACAAAGATCAATTGGGTGGAAACGGGGCGGTCTATCCGGAAGTTGTCAAAGCCATGAACGGAATTCTGGCAACAGCCCAAAGGCGCAATTCGCAAGGCGAGCTGGTTGTTTCTGTTGCCGTTCCGGTGCAGCGTTATCATTCTGTGGTCGGCGTTTTGTTATTGTCAACAGCGGGATCCGATATTGACAATATTGTTACGGCGGAGCGGCTTGCAATTTTTAAGGTTTTTGCGGTGGTTGCGGCTGTGCTTCTCGTTCTCTCGCTGTTTCTTGCTTATACGATTGCAAATCCCTTGCGCAAACTGTCGGCTGCGGCCGATCGTGTCCGTCATGGCACCAACAAACGTGTTGAAATTCCGGATTTTTCGGATAGGCAAGATGAAGTCGGACATTTGTCAACATCAATCCGCGATATGACCGATGCGCTCTACACTCGTATCGAGGCAATCGAACAATTCGCAGCCGATGTCAGCCACGAACTGAAAAATCCGCTAACTTCGCTCAGAAGTGCTGTTGAAACCTTGCCACTTGCCAAAACGCATGAGGCGCGGGAACGGCTTTTTGATATTATCCAGCAGGATGTGCGCCGCCTTGATCGTCTCATTACCGATATTTCCGATGCATCACGCCTTGACGCAGAACTGGCACGCGAGACATCCGACAAGGTGGACATGGTTGCCATGCTTGAAAATATTGTAAGAGCCTCGCGAGAGGTTCGTCGCAACAAGGTTTCGGCAACAATCGAACTCGATATAAAGCCGCGTAGCGGTGGCAAAAAATATATTGTTGCCGGTCACGATCTGCGGCTTGGCCAAGTCGTTTCCAATTTGATTGAAAATGCCCGCTCGTTTATTCCGCATGAAAACGGGAAGATAAAACTTGCCATGCATGCGGAAGGTTCTAAACTCGTATTGACGGTGGAAGATAATGGTCCCGGAATTCGTGCCGAAAAAATCGACCGGATTTTCGAACGCTTTTATACAGATCGGCCAGGTGCTGAATCCTTCGGGAAAAATTCAGGCCTCGGGCTTTCGATCAGCCGCCAGATTATTGAAGCCCATAATGGTACTTTGACAGCAGAGAATATCTATTCCGATAAGGAACCAGATAAAAAGCTGGGTGCCCGTTTCATCATTGTTTTACCGCTCGAAAAATAGGAATTTGCTCTTAAAACAAGGAAGAAGCTGTGTCTGAAAGCGTTGAACACTCCCTCACACTTCACGCAAACTGTTTAATCCTCGGTAATAAAGGTGTTTTGCTTAAAGGTGAATCGGCTTCCGGTAAATCGGCACTTACTCTGGCACTCATCGAACGTGCGTCATGGTTCGGAAATTATGCTTGCCTCGTCAGTGATGACTATACGGAATTATTTTCAAAAAAGAAAAAACTCTATGGGCGGGCACCGGAGACACTCCGCGGTGGTATCGAGATCAGGGGGGCGGGCTTATATCGCATGGCGTTCGAGCCTGAAGTTGCAATCGACTTTGTTGTGAGCTTGTCGAAAGAGGCTAAACGTTTTCCCGAGGATGATAAAATAACTTATTGTGGTATTGAAGTGCCACTTTATGTTCTTCCCGATTTGAATACTGCTGACAGTCTGACAATTTGTCAGGCGATTGAAGCATTTGCTTTCAAAAAGCCTTGGCAAAGACCGGATTCGAATGTCAAATCATGTTGAAAAACAATATTTTTTTATATTGTGCGAAGATTTTTCTTGGCACAGAAGAAAACCCCTGCCAAAATATAAAGCTCACTGTCTATTGCCATAGAACAAGACGGTTGGGACGCTGGTGACAGGAGCATTGTGAATGATCGGACTCGTGCTTGTAACGCACGGCAGATTGGCTGAAGAGTTTTTGCATGCAGTAGAGCATGTTGTAGGTCCTCAGGAGAAATTTGCCACCGTGTGTATTGGCCCTGAAGATGATATGGATCAACGTCGTAACGATATTGTTGCAGCCGTCAGTTCGGTCGATGATGGACAAGGCGTCATTATCCTTACCGATATGTTCGGGGGCACACCGTCCAATCTCGCCATTTCAATCATGCAGGAAGGCAAGATCGAGGTGATCGCCGGTGTCAATTTGCCAATGCTTATCAAACTCACCTCGGTGCGACAATCGAATGATATCGAATTGGTTGACGCTTTGAAAGCCGCGCAGGATGCCGGACGCAAATATATCAACGTTCCCAGTATGTTGTTGTCAGATGAATAGATAATGAGTTCTTTGCGGGAAAAATGGACAGCTCCTTTAAACGACAATTGGTTATTTCTAACAAACGCGGTCTCCATGCCCGCGCATCGGCAAAGTTTGTACAAACTGTTGACGGTTTTGACGCTATTGTCGAAGTGGAAAAAGATGGCCAGACCGTTGGTGGCAATTCGATTATGGGACTGATGATGTTGGCAGCCTCGCAAGGGAGCACCATAGACGTGACAACACATGGGCAACAGGCAGCAGAAGTGCTCGATGCCTTGGAAAAACTTGTAAATGACAAGTTTGGCGAAGAAAGCTGAAATCCTTTTAACTTTTGTTATGGATCACTTGAGCTCTGATAATTAATTACAGTTCTCGACGTTTTGACGCGGTATAACGCATTAAAAACAGCTTTTTATCAGGGTTCAGTTTCATCTCTCCCGTTATTTTCACACCGGAAATTGTGTTGACCGACCAACACATTTATTTTTTAAGAACATTACGGGGTTTTTTGTATGGCCTTGTTGGCAATCTTGTTCCATTTAAAAACGTGACTATCTCATCAACAAGTTACACCGTTTCGTAAGGCGGGTTAAAAAAGTCCGGTTGTGACGTTTGAAGAATTCCAATAAAAAACTAATCCGGCGGGCAGCAAACAGGGAAATTTTATAGCCTGATCATCCAATTTGACTTTAAAAAGATTAAATGACCACAAGGTTTATGAGTGCTTTCCGGTGTTTGGTTACCACTTTCGAAGTGCTTGCACTAAAATGACAAGGTTGAAAAAAGCCGCCAATAGTTACGGGATTTGAGAAGGTCGACATATGCTTCTTCATTCGATTGACGTTATCGGGACTTTTGTGTTTGCATTAAGCGGTACCAGTGCCGGTATACGGCGCGGTTTTGATTTTTTTGGCGTATTTGTGGTTGCAATGGCCACCGCCTGCGGTGGCGGTATCATGCGTGACCTTTGTTTGGGAGCGACACCACCGGTAGGCCTCACCAATATCGAATATTTTATTGCAATAATAGGTGCAGTCTTGCTCGGCATTTTTTGTCAGGGATTGATTATAAGGATGGAAAAACCGACCCTTTGGCTTGATGCTTTGGGATTGGGTTTTTTTGCCGCCTTCGGTTCGGATAAAGCCTATCAGCTAACAGGCAACATCCAGATAGCAATCATTCTCGGCTGTGCAAGCGCGGTTGGGGGTGGGTGCGTGCGAGATATTCTGACCGGTCGCACGCCGATAATCTTCAGCAAAGAAATTTACGCAAGTGCTTCTATTGTCGGCTCGGCTATCGTTCTTTTAGGCTCGGCACGGCTTATCTCTCCGGTTATTGCAATCTGGACGGCAATTGCGGTTTGCACCTTTATCCGCATTATCTCTAT
>CAMLLT010000127.1 GCA_946480935.1 uncultured Bartonella sp.
TTGCCACGCCCCCAAACCAGATTGAAGAAATCATGCGTCGGCTTAGTCCCGACATGGTTATTTGCGAGAACAAAGATTGCATCATTGCAGAAATTGCCCGCACTCTTGATTTGCCAGCACTTTATGTTGAAAAAGATACCGACACTCAATTAACTTATGACCGTTTTCTGGAAAGAACGATCCCCGATAAAACGATAGCCGATCTACCGCTTGGGCCGTTTTTTATCGGTTTTACGTCCGGCACAACGGGGCTTCCCAAAGCTTTTATCAGAAACCGCCAAAGTTGGCGAAACTCGCTCGTGACCGGACGAAAGTTCTTCGGCCTCGACAAATTACATAAAGCGGTTGCTCCCGGTCCCATGGCGCATGGCGTGAGCCTTTATGCGCTTATCGAAACCTTGGATAGCGGCCAGACATTTGAAAGTGTCCGAAAATTCGACGTGGATGAAGTATTGAAGCTTCTGAAGACCGCCGATCGTTTTGTCGGCGTGCCAACCATGCTCAACGAATTGAGACAACGGGCGGGTGAGAAACAGTTGGTTTTTACGCGAATGAAGCAACTTGTGACCGGAGCTTCAAAATTCGATCGTCAGCATTATAACGACGCCCGCGCGCTTTTTCCGAATGCGGAAATTTTACAATATTATGGCGCATCGGAATTAAGTTTTGTTGCAGTCAACAAAATGACACCCCGAACGCTTTCACATGAAACCTCCATGTCACCGGTGGGAAAACCGTTTCCCGGTGTCAAAGTCACAATTCGGGATGAAAATTTGTTACCACTCGCGCCTGATAAAATCGGTACTATTTTTGTCGAAAGCGATTTGATCTCGGATGGATATTTATGGGGTGACAATGGCAAATCATTTGTCCGTAACCAATATGGCGCAACTGTTGGCGACCTCGGCATGATGGACAAAAATGGCGAACTTTATGTGATGGGACGTGCCGGCGGCATGATTATTTCGGGCGGCAACAATATTTATCTTGCCGAAATAGAAACGGCATTGAAAACCATCCCGAATGTCAGTGAAGCAATTGCTTTCGGCATTGCCGATGACGTTTATGGAGACCGTCTTGTCAGTGTTGTTTCATTCAAAGATGCCCCGTTAACCGCAGATGAATTGCGTGAATTTTGCCACCCGTTAATGGAAAAATTCAAAATTCCGAAAGATTTCTATTTAATCAATCACTGGCCAATGACGTGGAGCGAAAAAATCGCGCGTGTGATAGTCAAAAGAATGGTTGAAGAGGGCGCCCCCGAAGTCACAAGGCTTTAAAAATGGAAGAGAGTAGAACACCTGTTATTATAGCGGCAGCGAGAACACCTATAGCGCGTGCAAATGGTGCGCTTTCATCCATTGACGTGGAATATCTTCTAAGCCCGCTCATTCAGGCACTCGTCGAACGCACAAAGATCGAAAAAACCGGAATTGACGATGTTATTATCGGCAATGCTGCGGGCGGCGGGGGTAATCTCGCACGCCTTGCCGCTTTGACTGCCGGACTGCCGGTCGAAATTCCGGGCGTAACGCTTGACCGGCAATGCGGCTCGGGTCTTGAAGCTGTTGTTATGGCATGCAGACTTGTTGAAGCGGGTGCGGGTGAAATTTATCTCGCCGGTGGTGCAGAGAGCGTATCGACTGCGCCGTGGCGCATAAAACGCCCGAAAACGCCGCGCGAATTGCCGCAATTTTTTTCCCGTGCCCGTTTTTCGCCGGACAGCGTCGGTGACCCCGATATGGGAAACATGGCTGAAAATATTGCCCGACATTTTGGTATCTCGAGAGAAAGGCAAGACCATTTTGCGCTTCAAAGCCATCAACGAGCTTTGAAAGCTCAAGCTGACCATCGTTTTGCCGATGAAATCATACCCCTTCAAACTGCAAAAGGTCTATTTTCCGCTGATGATTGCCCAAGAGCCGGTTTGAAACTTGAAACTTTAACCCATTTGCGACCGGTTTTTGAAAAAAATGGAACAGTCACGGCTGGAAATTCCTGTCCTTTGAATGACGGGGCAGCTCTGGTTCTGGTGACATCTCTCGAAAAAGCCAAACAATTGGGCATTCAATACGGAATTATTTTTATTGATAGTGCTGTAAGCGGTGTTGACCCCAATCTTGCCGGTATGGGACCAGTTCCCTCGACAAAGAAATTGTTACAAAGAATGAAGCTCGACAATTGTTCGGATTTCAAAGTCATCGAATTCAATGAAGCCTTTGCAGCACAAGTGCTTGCCGCCATTGACGCGTTGGATATATCGGCGGAACAAATCAACCGTGAAGGTGGCGCAATCGCCCTTGGTCATCCTTTCGGCGCGTCGGGCACTTTTCTGACGATACGGCTTTTTTCCCAAATGAAAAATCTAGCTGACGATGCGCTCGGCCTTGCGACAATGGGAATTGGCGGAGGGATGGGAATAAGTGCAGCGTTCAGGCCATATCACAAAGACTAAAAATCAATTCACTTGAGCGGAAGCAAAATTGTAATATTTCTCGCGAAAACCGGCTTGTCTAAAATACCGGCCTTCTTTTTTCGTCAGCAAAAGCGCGAACGATACAAAACCAATGCGATCAATAACAGCATTGGCAACGTGACTTGAGAGCCTCCGGATGGTTGTTTGATATATCCTCGTTTAACATCATCCCGTTCCTGTTGAACCATCCCGTTCTTATTAAACAAAGACAAGCCTTGCCCGCTCTTCAAGCGCTTTAAAAACACGCATTCCTACCGATTGTTTTTTCAATCGAGAGCGTCAAGTCTTCAACCTTGCCTTTAATTTTCAGCCAATGAAAGCTGTTTCAAACGATAGAGTTCTTCCAAGGCTTGCTTAGGGGAAAGCTCGTCAGGATTGATTGCCTTCAAGGCTTCTTCGATTTTTGACGTGTGATGGCTGTTTTCTGCTTCGCGCGCCAAAGCAACGGAAAAAAGTGGAAGATCATCTATCAATTTTGTGGCTTTACCGGCGACTTCACCTTTTTCCAACTGATGGAGAACATCTTTCGCCCGCGACAAAACGGCCGCCGGAAGGCCTGCAAGTTTTGCCACCTGCACCCCATAGGAACGGTCTGCCGCGCCATTTCCCACCTCGTGCAGAAAAACAACATCGCCATTCCATTCTTTGACTTTCATCGTCACATTATGAAGGCGATCGAGTTTTTCGGTGAGTGCCGTCATTTCATGGAAATGGGTCGCAAAAATTGCACGGCAATGATTGACCTCATGAAGATATTCAATGGCTGCCCAGGCAATCGAAAGCCCGTCAAATGTCGAGGTTCCGCGGCCGATTTCATCAAGAATAACCAATGAACGCTCGCCTGCCTGATTGAGAATTGTTGCTGTTTCCACCATTTCAACCATAAAGGTTGACCTTCCATGGGCAAGATCATCGGCTGCACCAACGCGGCTGAAAAGCCTGTCGACAACACCGATATGGGCAGAACCGGCAGGAACAAACGAACCCATTTGCGCCATAATGGCAATCAGGGCGTTTTGACGCAAAAATGTTGATTTACCGCCCATATTGGGGCCGGTCAGTAGCCAAATAGCACCATATTTCGCACCATTTTTGGGAGAAAGGTCACAATTATTGGCAACAAACGGTTCTTTGGCCTGCTTTCTCAATGCCTGTTCAACCACCGGATGGCGCCCCGCTACAATCTCGAAATCAAGCGACTGGTCGACAAGCGGGCGACAATAGCCTTGCTCTTCGGCGAGAAAAGCATTGGAGGCCGAAACATCAAAAACAGCAAGTGCCATAGCAGCTTGCCGGATGAAATCGGCTTGATCTGCAATTTCTTCAACCAGCTTGTCAAACAATTCAAGCTCGATTGTCAAAGCGCGATCGGCTGCATTGGCAATGCGGCTTTCAAGATCGGCAAGTTCTGTTGTGGTAAAACGCATGGCATTCGCCATTGTCTGGCGATGGATGAAACGGCTTTTTGCTTCAGCCGTTTCTGTCAATGCCGGTGCCTGAAGCGCGGTGACTTCGATATAATAACCGAGAATATTGTTATGGCGGATTTTAAGTGCTTTCACGCCCGTTTCTTCCGCATAACGGCCTTGCAATTCGGCAATGAAGCGGCGCGATTCGTCCCTTAAGGTTCTCAGTTCATCAAGTTCCTGATTATAATTTTCGCGAACAAATCCCCCGTCCCGTTTCAACAAGGGCAGATCATCGGCGAGAATGCGATCAAGGTGACTGTGCAAATCAACGGGTAATTTTTCAAGGATTGCAAAAGCATCGCCCAATTCTTGCGGCAGAAGTTGACCCGCAAACAGGTTTTTCACATCGCAAATAACAGCAAAGCCACGCTGGATTGCAGCCATATCACGCGGACCGCCGCGACCAAGAACAAGCCTTGAAAGTGCACGTGGCATATCCGGTGCGCTTTTCAAAATAGCCTGCAAGCCTTCGGCAAGCCGCATATCATTGAGAAAATAGGCAACCGAATCAAGCCTCTCGTTGATTGCAACCGGTGCAATCAACGGTGCCATCAGGCGTTCGCTCAAAAGCCTTGCACCTCCGCCCGTCACTGTCCGGTCAATCGCTTTCATCAAGCTGCCATCGCGCTGACCTGAAAGTGTTCGTGTCAATTCCAGATTGTTGCGGGTTGCCGGATCAATAAACAAAGAGGCATTTTCATCTTCCCTTAAAGGACGCATAAGGGGCGGACGTTCATTGATCTGTGTTTTTTCAACATAACCGATGGCCGCAGAAATTGCCGAAAGTTCTGCACGATCATAGTGCCCGAGCCCTTCCAACGTTGCCAGTTTGAAATAGTCGCAAATATTGCGTTCGGCCATATTGCTATCAAAGAGGCTTGCGGCTTGCGGCGTGACGATACGTCCAAGAATGTTGAATAACGGTTTTAGTGCCTCGTCATGGAAAACACTATCGGCAACGATCAACTCTTGCGGGTCAATGCGCATAATATCGGCAAGCAACCGGTCGGCATGGGCGCGGCTTACTTTGAAAATTCCGGTTGAAATATCAATCCATGCAATCGCAAATTCCTGATCTTTTCCCGACTTGATGCGTGAAAGCGCCATAAGATAATTGGCCCGCGCCGGATCAAGCAGTTTGTCTTCTGTCAGAGTCCCCGGTGTGACAAGGCGGATAACATTGCGTCGCACAACCGATTTGCCACCCCGT
The DNA here is from genome assembly GCA_946480935.1 of uncultured Bartonella sp. Lineage (GTDB taxonomy): Bacteria > Pseudomonadota > Alphaproteobacteria > Rhizobiales > Rhizobiaceae > Bartonella. The sequence goes on from CAMLLT010000127.1 coordinate 5,156, forward strand.
TTTCTGGCTTCAGCTGGGTCTTCCATCTGCTCGCAAACGGCCACGCGATAACCACAAGCAATGAGTTTTTGCAAATAATCATCAGCGGCGTGAACCGGAACGCCGCACATTGGTATATCTTCGCCCAGATGTTTGCCACGTTTGGTAAGAGCAATACCCAATGCCTTGGAAGCTTCGATCGCGTCGTCAAAAAAAAGCTCGTAAAAATCGCCCATGCGATAAAACAGCAAATAATCGCTATTTGCCGCTTTTATCTCGATATATTGCTCCATCATCGGCGTGATACGATCGTCAGAGAGATTATGCTTTTTTTCCGGCTTTTCTGTCGCCATTTCTCGGGTTACTTCTTCTGCCATGCCTTTTTTAACCTTTGCTTTCGGCTTGTCACCAAAGAGCTTTTTTTTAAACCGCAATGCTTTATCGGAATATTTCAAGCTATAGCATCCAAACTATGTGTCATGCCATTCAATATGTGTTTTAATACCCAATTCTTGTCGATTGAAATGTCATCAGAATTTGTTGCCCGAAACGTCCGGATAATATATGCAAAAGCAATAAAAAGACTTGGACTATTTTTTAAATATATTCCATAATTTCCGCTTATTACCGCATTTATACCGGCTTAAATGGTGCGAACAAACTCGCTACCTCAGAAAAAATGATAGAAAAATGAGCAAAAAAAATCAAGAAAACAACGACAAAACAACAGCTTACAGTTCTCTCGACCAGGAAGCGCTGGATTTTCACAGTCGCGGGCGTCCGGGAAAGCTGGAAATTATTGCAACAAAGCCCATGGCAACCCAACATGATTTGGCTTTGGCTTATTCACCGGGTGTTGCAGTTCCGGTCAAAGCCATTGCGCAAAATCCGGCCCTTGCCTATGATTATACAGCCAAAGGCAATCTTGTTGCCGTTATTTCCAACGGCACAGCCATTTTAGGCCTTGGACATCTTGGCGCTCTTGCCTCCAAACCGGTGATGGAAGGCAAAGCCGTATTGTTCAAACGTTTTGCCGATGTCGATTCAATTGACCTTGAAATCGATACAACCGATGTGGATGCTTTCATCAATTCGGTCCGTTATCTCGGCCCTTCTTTCGGCGGCATCAACCTTGAAGATATCAAGGCTCCGGACTGCTTCATCATTGAAAGCCGTTTGAGAGAGTTAATGAATATTCCGGTTTTTCATGATGACCAACATGGTACGGCTATTATTGCTACGGCAGGCCTCATCAATGCGCTTTATCTCACCGGTCGGGACATGAAACATACACGTCTCGTCTGTAATGGTGCCGGTTCTGCCGGAATTGCCTGTATCGAACTCATAAAGGCCATGGGGTTCAAGTCGGAAAATGTCATATTGTGCGACACGAAGGGCGTTGTTTATGAAGGTCGGCAAGAAAATATGAACCAATGGAAAGCGGCTCATGCCGTCAAGACCGACAAACGTACACTTGCCGAAGCACTTGAAGGGGCAGATGTTTTCTTTGGCGTTTCGGCCAAAGG
>CAMLLT010000128.1 GCA_946480935.1 uncultured Bartonella sp.
GGTCCGTGAACACGCTGGATACGGCCACCCCCCATCATGAAAAGCATGTCGCCCTGCCCCAACAAATGTTCGGCACCCTGCTCTCCCAGAATCGTACGGCTATCAATTTTGGAGGTAACCTGAAATGAAATACGCGTCGGGAAATTCGCCTTGATTGTACCGGTAATCACATCGACAGACGGACGTTGCGTTGCCATAATCACGTGAATACCGGCAGCACGAGCCATTTGTGCCAAACGTTGGACGGCTCCCTCGATATCTTTTCCGGCAACCAACATCAAATCCGCCATTTCATCAATAATGACGACAATATAAGGCATCGTTGTCAGATCGAGAGTTTCGGTCTCGTAGATCGGCTCTCCGGTTTCATGATCAAAACCGGTTTGAACTGTTCTTGAAAGCTGTTCACCTTTACGCTCGGCTTCTTTAACCCGTTCATTAAAACCGTCTATATTCCTGACGCCGACTTTCGCCATTTTACGGTAGCGTTCTTCCATTTCGCGTACCGCCCATTTCAGCGCAACAACGGCTTTTTTCGGATCGGTAACAACCGGCGTCAAAAGATGGGGAATTCCATCATAAACAGACAATTCCAGCATTTTCGGATCGACCATGATCATCCGGCATTGTTCCGGCGTCATCCGGTAAAGGAGTGAAAGAATCATGGTATTGATTGCCACCGACTTCCCCGAACCGGTCGTACCTGCAACAAGCAGATGCGGCATTTTCGCAAGATCGGCAATGACAGCCTCGCCACCTATTGTCTTGCCGAGAGCAAGGCCAAGCTTGGCTTTGTTTTCATAAAAATCACGTGTTCCAATGATTTCACGAAGATAGACAATCTGGCGTTTCGGGTTGGGCAGTTCAATACCGATAACATTGCGACCCGGCACAACCGCAACACGAGATGAAATAGCGCTCATCGAACGGGCAATATCATCTGCCAATCCGATAACACGCGAGGATTTTATACCCGGTGCAGGTTCGAATTCGTAAAGCGTTACAACAGGTCCCGAACGTGCATTGATAATTTGCCCTTTGACGCCGAAATCTTCCAATACGCTCTCTAACTGACCGGCCCTTTCTTTCAAAGCTTCCGGAGTGAGAAGATCACTCTTTTCGATAGGTTTCGGTTCGGCCAGAAAGTCCACACTGGGTAATTCGAATCCATCGGCGAGCCGCACTTTCGTTTTGCTTGCTGTTTCTCTTGGAAGGACAGCTTCCTGTTCCGGTTCGGTCCATGGCATTTCATCCTCTCCGGTTTCAGAGGGCGTGGAAAATTCGGGTTCTACCCGTTCATGACGCCGCGCGTTCGTCCCCTGAAAATTCGGGACCGGAGGAAACATCGGTTCCTTACGATGAAAAAGGCGGCCGATTTCTGCTCTCAACAGATAGAAAAGATGCATTGTTCCGCCAAGAACAGTGACCATCAAAGATGCACGTGCCGGTACGTCATCTTCCTCTGTCCCCATGCGGTTTTCCGCTTTACGTCTCGATTTTGCTTTTTTCTTGGGGCTACGGCGTCCGACAACGCCCCCCGCTATGGCGGCGGTCCAAAATGCCAAGGGGCCTAAAATGGCAGCAATGATTGATGTTGAAACCACCGCAGGCACAGCCTTGAGAAAAAGATTGGCAAAATTCAGAATTTTATCGCCAAAGACACCACCAAGTCCGATTGGCATGGGCCAATGTGCGAAAGGCGGCACCAGCGCAATAAGGCCTGAAAAACAGAATGCCGAAATTAGCCAGAAAAAAAGCCGGTGGAACGGTCTTCCTATATCTTTTTGGGCAATAAGAAGAACTGACCAAAAGAAAGGAGGAAGAAGAGCCGCAACACTGGCAAGCCCGAAAAATTGCATGGCTATATCTGCAAAGACAGCTCCCGGCCACCCCATGATATTTGTAACCGGATTATTATTGGCGTAACTCAGACACGGATCTGCAACATTCCATGTCGCCAAAGCAGCGGCTGCAAGGCCTATCAATACCAATATGCCGATTCCGAGGAACGAGCCAAGTTGCCGGGAAAACATCTCCACCAGATGCGGGCTTTGATAAGCACCATCTGTTGTTAAATCATAAGGGGATGAATCCTGACGCATAACCTAACCTGAAAACCCGATAATAGCCGAAAGATATTTTTTATGATCGACTATAAAGCGAGAGAGTTAACGGGTTATTAACCAATAAAAAAAGCCTGAAAAATAAAAAGCCCGTTTCATGAAAAACGGGCTTTCTTTTTTTATAGAACTGAAAATCTACTGGACTGTTTCTCCGTGCAAGGAAATATCGAGCCCTTCGATTTCTTGCTGTTTTGTCGGGCGTAACCCAATGACAGCCTTGACAACATAAAGAATGATGGTTGTAACAACCGCAGTGTATATCATGGCGACAATAAGACCAAAGCCCTGATTGAGTACTGAAACTTTTGCATAGGCTTCCGGATCGGTAAAGAAAATATCGGAAGCAAAATAACCGGTCAAAAGTGCACCAATAATACCTCCTACGCCATGCACGCCGAAAGCATCAAGCGAATCGTCATACCCCAATGCACGTTTGACAAAAACTGCAGCAAAATAGCATACCGGTCCGGCGACGATACCAATTATGATTGCGCCGGATGGCTCGACAAAACCTGCTGCCGGAGTAATAGCCACAAGTCCGGCGACAGCACCCGAAATAATGCCGAGAACCGACGGCTTTTTGGATACTGCCCATTCGGCAATCATCCAGCACAAAGCACCGGCAGCAGTGGCAATTTGCGTGTTCAGCATTGCAACGGCTGCAACTTTGTTTGCAGCACCCGCAGAACCGGCATTGAAACCGAACCAGCCAATCCACAACAGCGAAGCACCGATCATCGAAAGAGTAAGATTATGCGGAGCCATATTGACGGTGCGATAACCCTGCCTTTTGCCAAGAACAAGAGCGGTAATTAAACCGGCGACACCCGCGTTGACATGAATGACCGTCCCGCCAGCGAAATCGAGGACACCATCTTGTCCGAGAAAGCCGCCGCCCCAGACCCAATGGCAAATGGGCGCATAGACGAGAAGCGACCACAATCCCATAAACCACAACATTGCTGAAAACTTCATACGTTCGGCAAATGCACCTGTAATAAGCGCCGGTGTAATAATGGCAAAGGCCATCTGGAAAGTGACCCAAAGATAGGTAGGAAATGTTCCATTGAGGTCATCAATAGATATGCCCTTTAAAAACAACAGTGAAAAATCGCCATAATACGGATTTTTTCCGGAAAAAGCGAAAGAATAACCCGCAACAAACCAGATAACGCTGACAAGACAGCAAATTGCAAAGCTCTGCATCATTGTTGCCAGAACATTTTTCTTGCGAACCATGCCACCGTAAAAAAGGGCAAGCCCCGGTATGGTCATAAGCAGAACAAATGCCGTCGAGACCAGCATCCATGCAGTATCACCGGAATCTATTTTGGCCGGAATTTCGTTAACAACTTCGGTGACTGTTTCTACCTCCTGCGCATAGCCTGCAGTCGTCCCCATTAATGCAAACGCCCCGATAGCCACAGGAATCAATTTTTTCAAACTCGCCATCAAACCTCTCCATTTGGAAAAGAACGCGCTTTACGTTCACTCATTTGCTTATCTAACAAGTTTCATGCCAATTGCTCTGCCCCGCGATATAGCTCAATAAAAAACGCTTATATGATAACCATTTTTACTATTTGCCTATTTTTTGAGCATTTTGCCTTTGGCAAAAGATCTTCTAAAGCGCATTTTCGTCGGTTTCACCGGTTCTTATCCGCAAAGTTCTATCAAGAGACCAAACGAATATCTTACCATCGCCAATTTGGCCGGTGCGTGCAGCCTCGGTCACAACTTCCAATACCCGATCAAGTTGATCAGTTGGAACCGCAACTTCAATTTTTATTTTAGGTAAGAAACTGATGGCATATTCTGCACCGCGATAGATTTCGGTATGCCCTTTCTGACGGCCATATCCTTTGACTTCGGTAATGGTAAGGCCATCAATGCCGATATTTAAAAGAGCATCTTTCACATCATCCAATTTGAATGGCTTTATAATTGCGGAAATAAACTTCATGTCTCCTACAACTCCTCGATTATGGTGACCAAAAATGGGTTCAAAAATTTCAACAACACAGAAAGCCATTCAAGCTTCATGCCAATTGGCTCCAAACAGTCAAAAAATTTCACTTCTGAAAAAGGAATAAACCGGACAAGAAGTCTGCAAGAAATTTGTCTGTCGCTATCTTGATAATAAATTGGTTTAAATTGATAGCGTTATGGATACCGCTTCCGGTCTATCCATTGTCTTTAAAATTTCGCTTTGCGTAATAATACTTATATATAAATAATATTATTTACAGAAATATATTTATATTAAAATATAATGTTTTATAAATGTAAGTTTATAAAAAATAAACTTACATTTTATTATTTATATTTTGAATAAATCCGCTTTGATTGAATAAATTTGCTATATCCAATCATTGATTTTTCTTACCGATAGTCATGGTTTCGGGCTGACAAGCCTGATGAGGCCTTCCTGAGCCACACTTGCAATCAATGTTCCGTCGCGCGTGTAGATATATCCCTGACTAAATCCACGTGCGCCATGGGTGTTGGGACTTTCAATATCGTAGAGCATCCAGTCGTCGAGACTGAACGGACGATGAAACCACATAGAATGATCAAGGCTCGCGGGAATGAGACCGGGAGTCAAAACCGATAGCCCATGAACGACCAGCGATGTATCAAGCAAAGTCATATCCGAAAGATAGGCAAGAAGAGCAGAATTCAGGCTTCTGGTAGGAGCGACTTTGCCATTCAGTTTGAACCAGCAGCGTTGTACCGGCCGGTGTTTGTCGCGATTGAGATAATCATCAAGATCGACAGGGCGAATCAAAAAGGGACGCTGCTCATTCCAGTAATCACGAATATTTTCAGGTGCAGATTCGAGAATCGCTTTGTCTATTGCCTGTTCACTGGACAATGTCTCGGGCTGAGGCAAATTTTCCGGCATCGGGCGCTGGTAATCAAGCCCCGGTTCATCGACCTGAAAGGATGAGGAAAAAGACAGGATGGCAACACCATTCTGCTTGGCAACCACCCGCCGGACAGAAAAGCTTCTTCCGTCGCGAAGTGGTTCGACTTCATAAATAATCGGATGATCAGGATCCCCGGGACGGATAAAATAAGCATGAAGAGAATGGATAAATCTGTCCGGTGCAACACTGCGATGGGCAGCAACCAAGGCCTGCGCAATAACGTGGCCACCAAAAACACGCTGCCAATGCGAATTTCCGCTTTGACCACGAAACAAATTCTGGTCTATTTTTTCTAAATCCATTATGGATAATAGATGTTGAAGTCGATCGGTCATGAGCCATATTCACTTGGATAGTTGAACGAAACCGATTAGGTGAAACAGGAAAGCAGATGATTGTCAACAACCATCCCGCTCATCAATACTTACGAAAGGAAGCTCTATGTCTTCTTCGGCAATCCACCCCCATAAAGTTCTGGATCTCGTCATTGCAGGAGGTGCCTATGTCGGTCTTTCACTCGCCGTTGCGATTAAACAGGCTGTGCCGTCCCTCAAAATTGCTGTAATTGATGCAGCCCCGAAGGATAGTTGGAAAACCGATCCGCGTGCATCGGCAATTGCGGCGGCTGCCATTCGTATGCTGAGACAACTTCAATGTTGGGATGAAATCGAGCCGCTCTCACAACCGATCAATGACATGATCATTACCGACTCACGCAATAGTGATCCGGTAAGACCGGTTTTCCTGACCTTTGATGGCGACGTCGCTCCCGGAGAACCTTTTGCCTATATGGTGGAAAACAAATATCTGAACGCCTCGCTTCACCGTCGTGCGGAAGAATTGGAGATACCTGTTTTAGAAGCTTTAAGCGTTAATAATTTCACCAATAACGGTAACGAGATGCATATCGAATTGAGCAATGGTGAAACATTGCAGGCCCGACTTCTTGTCGCTGCCGATGGTGTGCGCTCGAAGCTTCGTGACATTGCCGATATCAAAACAATTTATTGGCCTTACGGGCAAATGGGCATTGTTTGTACTGTCGAGCATGAACGCCCGCATAATGGACGTGCCGAAGAACATTTTCTGCCTGCGGGACCTTTTGCCATTTTGCCACTTAAAGGCAATCGTTCATCTCTTGTCTGGAACGAACGCAATAAAGACGCGGAACGCCTGATGGCTGCCGATGATATTGTTTTTGAATCCGAACTCGAGCTTCGTTTCGGACATCATCTTGGTGCGTTGAAAGTGGTGGGAGAAAAACGAGCTTTCCCCTTCGGCCTCACTTTAGCAAGAAGTTTTGTCAAACCGCGTTTCGCACTTGCCGGAGACGCCGCCCATGGCATTCATCCGATTTCCGGGCAGGGATTGAATCTCGGGTTTAGGGATGTTGCGGCACTTGCACAAATTATCGTCGAAACGGCTCGTCTTGGCCTTGATATTGGTTCCATTGTCGGGCTCGAACGCTATCAGGCTTGGCGTAGATTCGAGACAGTGCGCATGGGGATAACAACAGATGTGCTCAACAGACTGTTTTCCAATGACATTTCGCCAATCCGCTTGTTGCGCGATGTCGGTCTTGGTCTCGTTGAACG
>CAMLLT010000129.1 GCA_946480935.1 uncultured Bartonella sp.
CGCAAAAAATATTGATAAGGAAAAACACTCATGCCCGGCAAAGTGACTGTTGACGATATTCCCGCTTCAATCGGCAAAGAAGTAGGCGTTTCGAATTGGCGTATTGTCACGCAGGAAATGATTAACCAGTTTGCCGATGCAACCGATGATCATCAATGGATTCATGTTGACGAAAAACGTGCCAAAGAAACGCCCTTTGGCGGCACAATTGCCCATGGTTTTCTAACCCTTTCGCTGCTGTCGACTTTGGCTTATGAGGCCCTCCCCGAGCTTGAGGGAACAACAATGGGTATCAATTACGGTTTTGACAAAGTGCGTTTGATGAGCCCCGTCAAAACCGGTGCAAAAGTTCGCGCCCATTTTGTTTTAAGCGATGCCGAAATTCGCCCGTCAGGCAGAATTGTTTTTCATTACGGTGTCACTCTTGAAATCGAAAATGTGAAAAAACCGGCTTTGACTGCCGACTGGATTACAATTGCCATGGTTCCGCCAAAGGCTTCGTGATTTTTGAGCAGTGCATATTCTGTCACATTGAACGGCACATATTCATAACTTTGGGCAGCGCATATTGGTACACCCGTTTTTTATTTTGAATTGGGGGCATTCTTTTTCGCGCGGAGAAAAATAGCCGCATTCTTTTGAACAACAGGTCTTTTCCGGCCTTGCAAAATTGAAGCACTGCTATCCGGAAACGACAATCAGGTTGGCCGTCTTGCAACACCACTCACAAAAAGGTTTTTGATCAATCGCAGGACATCGGGCATTTGCCGATATTTTTCTTCTCCTTTTTGCGGCCTGTCTTGCCGTTTTGCCCGTTTTCCGCTTCAACTCTATTGGACCGGATATAGTGTGACCGGTTCTATTGCCGCCGGATAAATTTTTCACGGATGCCATTATTTTTCATCGCTTCATCCCGCGCAACCCAAACTGCACAAGCGAGTCGATTTTCATTCTTTCCATTCGGGATTTAGTCAGCCCACCCAAATTTTTTATTTAAATATCTGTTATAGGAAAAATTATTATAGCAATGACGCCAATTTTAACGTCATCTTTGCGTTGCTTTGCCGGTTTTTTATCGAAAAATGTAAATAGAAAAATAAAAAGACAGCTATTTTTTTAAAAAACACAGCTTTTGGAAAACCAATATAGACAAGTGAACCTTTTTTGTGGTATTTGCACCGCAATCATTGAAAACCTTACCTGAGAAGGTTTGGTAATTTTGGGATATTCCCATTTAACAGAGATAGTAAAAACAAAGCAGGATTAAACGTGCAAGTACTCGTTCGCGATAATAATGTTGACCAGGCGCTCCGTGCGCTCAAAAAGAAAATGCAACGTGAAGGCATCTTCCGTGAAATGAAGATGCGTGGCCATTATGAGAAGCCGTCGGAAAAGCGTGCCCGCGAAAAGGCCGAAGCTGTTCGGCGTGCCCGTAAGTTGGCACGCAAGCGTGCACAGCGTGAAGGCTTGGTGAGCGGACGCGGTTCTGCTCATTGATATTCGGAACTTTGCTGAAATTTTTTGCCAGATTTGTAGAGTTTGCTCTCGTATGGTTTAATTTGTTTCGGGAAAGACCAATTCGTGCGAAACTGAATTTCGCCTGGCTTCAAGTGGAGATGCGCCGTGCATTTCCACTTTTTTGTTATATCTAAGTCGTCAGACATGACGCATTTGACCCCGTGGAATTGTCTGTATCAGGATCGTGCCCGATGAAAAAATTGAAACTATCCGCTTTCTTTCTTTTAGGTGCTGTTGTTTTGGCGGGGTGCAGCACGACCACCAGTAGTGTTCTTGATCCTGAAGATGTTGCTCAAGGCTCGCACGAGAATATTTCTTCTCTCACGGCCGTTATTAAAGCCAATCCACGCGACCCTGACGGCTACAATGTACGCGGCTCGGCTTATGGGCGCGCCGGACGCAGCAAGGAAGCAATTGCCGATTTTACTTCCGCTATAGCGCTCGACCCCAATTTTTATAAAGCCTACGCCAATCGGGCTTTGATTTATCGCAATACGGGAAATATGTCGGCTGCTATTGCCGATTATAACCGTGCTTTGGCAATCAAACCGAATTATGATGTTGCTTTGATCGGGCGTGGTAATGTCTATCGTTTGAGTGGCAAGCTTGATCTTGCCTATAATGATTTCAACAGTGCCATTCAGGCTGGCACAACCGATGGACGTGCATGGCATAACCGCGCACTTATCGAACAGGCACGCGGTGACCAGCAACAGGCCATTGCCGATTTCGGTGCAGCCATGTCGCGTCAACCCAATGCGCCTGCCCCTTATAATGGACGTGGTCTCTCCTACGCGGCGCTTGGCGACTGGGATAATGCTTTTGATGATTTCAATGCTGCCATACGATTGGATGGTAGTAATGCTGAAAGCTGGTCAAATCAGGCAATGGTTTATGAACATCGTGGCGACAAGAAAAAAGCTTATGCTTCCTATACAAAAGCTGTCAGTCTTGACCCGAGTTTCAAACCGGCAAGAGAAGGCCAAAGCCGCACACGCGGCTAATCATTGCCCGCCTCTTATACCAAATAGGTCTGTGGTTACAAAAAAACGCAAGCTTTAAAAATCCAAAAGCCCGAACAAGATTTGTTTCGGGCTTTCGTTTATATTTGTTGCAAAAATCTTCGCTTTTTTAACCGATGCCACCCGTTTTGGGAGTGGCATCAACAAAACGAAACTTTCCTACATGCTGAAACGGAATATAGCAGCGAGAGACTGATGGTTAGGAATATCACTCTTGCGAACGGCGAGCACATGTCCACCATTGGCGAGTACGCGGCTTGCAATCTCGTCGACCACATTATAGGTATCCGGCCCCTCTTTACCGAAAGTAACGGCTCCGGTTGTTTCATCAACAGTCCCGTGAACCATTTCGTCCATATCGGCAAGCAATGTATCAATCTGACCGATTGTAGCTGCACGGGCTGCAAGCGCTATATCTGTTGTGGTACGCCCTTCGGCTGTCAGATGCTCGAACCGCGAGCGGATATCGGCCACTTGCCGTTCATAATAACGGTCAAGAACAGGTCGAGCGAGATCCCCGATTTCTGTGGGATTTGCCCGATCAAGTCCTGCATTGACAATTTCTCCGATAAGGTTGTTGCCACCATAGACCGAACGGAACGCATTGATCATTGCTTCATTTCCGCCAATAATCAAGGGAACATCCGGTCTCGTCAGATAACGACGCAAAGCTGTATCAATCAGACGGCAATATTGGGTCAACCGCACTGAACTATTGGAACTGATTCTCTCGTTACTGGTGCCGACAGCGCTGTTGATGTCCTTGGGCATATCCGGCACTTTGACTTCAACTGGTTCGATATCACTTGCAATTTCAATAAGTCGTACTTTTGATTCTGCAATAACCACCACGTGAGCCGTATGGGCAAATGTAATCGAACGCAGAAGCGGGCTCAACATAAACCGGTCTGCAATTTCAACAAATGATTTCAAACGGTTGGCAAGACGGAATGTCCAGATACGATCAGGAGTGGCAAGAACCGCGAGACTGCGTGCCTGTTTCAACCAGAACTCTTCATAATCGGAAAGTCCTGTCAGAAGCGTTTCCAAATTTGCCAGACGCCGTTTATCTGTAAGGGAGTGGGATTGTGCCAATGCCTCCTTCACCTGATTGGCATACTCAATTTTACTGGCACCAATTTCGGATGTAATCGGTGTCGTCGGCAAGTATATTGATACACATGCATCGGCTCGCACCTCTCGTAATTTATTAAAATCCGCCATTGATGGAATATCGACATGCTGCATTGAGAAATACCTTTCCTCTCTTGTTTACTCATTACTGATATGGGCACTCGACATGTCCAAAAACAAGACAATCAAGGCTTTAATTTTACTTTTATTTGAAAATTACGAAACTTTTCCGCAGCAAAATGTCTGTTCAACACGGAATTGGACGATAGAATCGTCTTGGTGGAGCTTTTTTAAAGCAGCCTCTCATTTTGAAAAGCTCCTCTCATTTTGAAAAGCTCTATGAGACATCAAAAAACGGGTCCGGATTTTCAAAATGAAAAACGGAGCTTTTTGAACCCTGCTATTTTTTAAACCGGTTTTACCTGCCCGCGCGTTTTTATCGCGAGGCGGCCAATCCGGCCTGCTGGAAACGAGCCGCTTTACCTCCCCTCACATAATGGTGCAAAAAGGCTAAGTGTGGTAAAAAGTCTAATAGGCGTATTCCCAAAAAACCGGATCGACAGAACCACCCCAAACCGAATGGAATTTCGATAATAGCCGTTCCGAATCACATTTGCCTGTCATTGCAACTTCGAAAAGCGGATCCAGAAAACGCGTTTCATCATCGCCATCGACGTTGAGTTTTTTCCGGTTGGCAAGGCCTTTACGCGAAATATCCAGAGCCTGACGGGCAAGCTCCAGAATGGTCGTATTCCGGAAAGGTGTCTTCAGTCCTTTGACAGGAACAAGATTGCGCATGGCAAGAACTTCTTCATAGCCCCAATCTTTTGTCATTTCATAGGCGCTATCGAGCGCTTCCTTGTCATAGAGGAGACCGACCCAGAAAGCCGGCAATGCACAAATACGCCGCCATGGACCGCCATCGGCACCACGCATTTCCAGAAAACGTTTCAATCGCACTTCGGGAAATAATGTTGAAAGGTGATTGATCCAGTCGCCGATATTGGCACGATAATCATCAATTTTTCCCTTTAGAGCACCTTCCATGAACTGGCGGAATGTTATGTCGGTGCAATCATGGTAATGCCCGTCACGAACAATGAAATACATCGGAACATCGAGCGCCCATCTTGCATAATCGGCAAAACCGAAATTTTCATTGAATACAAAGGGAAGAACACCCGAACGCCGGTTATCGGTGTCGCGCCATATTTCGGAACGCCATGACATAAAACCGTTGGGTTTTTCTTCCGTGAAAGGCGAGGTTGCAAAAAGCGCGGTGGCAATGGATTGCAATTTCATCGAAACCTGCATTTTGCGGCGCATATCGGTTTCCGATGAAAAGTCGAGATTGACCTGAATTGTACAGGTGCGATACATCATATCAAGACCGTGCTTGCCCACTTTGGGCATATAGTTGGTCATAATATGGTAGCGCGATTTCGGCATTTGTGGGGTTTCATCAAGACGCCATTTGGGGCTGCCACCAAGGCCTAAAAAACCAATACCGAGGGGGGCGGCAATTTCCTTGACCTGTGCAAGATGTGCATTCACCTCGCGGCAAGTCTGATGAATTGTTTTGAGTGGCGCGCCCGAAAGTTCAAATTGTCCACCGGGCTCCAGTGAAATAGCACCAGCGCCTGTCGGCTCGAGCAAACCGATAATTTTCCCTTCATCCAATATGGGTTCCCAACCGAGCATGGCCTGCATTCCCTCAAGCAGTGCACGGATACTTCTTTTCCCTTCATAAGGAACAGGACGGTTACCCTCGACAAAAAACGGAAATTTTTCGTGTTCGGTGCCGATTCGCCATTTGTCAGGTTCTTTCGAGCCTGCGGCAAGATAGTTTACCAGATCTTCAAAACCGTTGATTGTTGTTTCATCTTCAATATCGCGCGCCATAACTCACAATTTCCAATTTGTCTTGATTTAACTCATCATTGAACTGTTTTCATTGCTCTTTCAAGTGCCGCCTGCCTCACATTCGGTTTTGCCAGTCGTCACGCCAATCTCCCAATGTCGCATTGATAACCGCAAGGGCAGCAACCGCCGCAGTATCTGCACGCAAAATTCTGGGCCCCAATGGAATAGAGTGAACAAAAGAACAGTGCTTGAGTTGCAAGCGTTCCTCATCGCTAAAACCGCCCTCCGGTCCAATAAGAACAGCAACCGGAGCCGGTGGTAAGCTTCTCAGGATTTCAAGCGGATTTTGTGTTTTTGCGGCCTCATCACAAAAGATGAGATAGCGCTCCTTTTGCCAGTTACCCAGAAGTGCCGGCAACGTAACCGGTGAGCGGCAAGAACTTATTGACAAAATGCCGCATTGCTCGCACGCTTCGATAATATTGGCATGCATGCGCTCTTCATTGAGGCGGGTCACTTGTGTGAAATGGGTCATCACCGGCTGTAAGACAGAAGCCCCCATTTCTACCGCCTTTTGTATCATATAGTCGAGGCGGGCATGTTTGAGAGGCGCAAAACAATAGACGAGATCGGCAGGCTCGGTCTGCTCGCGCTCTTTAAGAACAAGTTCGAGCACCACAATTTTCTTTTTGATTTCATGAATTTTGGCGCGCCATTCACCATCTTTCCCGTTGAATAGCAGAACTTCGCTTCCCTCTCTCATCCGCAATACATTTTTGAGATAATGCGACTGGGTTTCGTTCAAATCCAATTTTTCGTAGAGTGACAAAGGTTCTTTGACAAAAAGTCTTTGTAATTTGTAATTGGCGCGCATCACTTCTAACTTTCCTGGCAGTTTTTTAAAATTTCATTCAAATTCGGGAATGGCCTGACAATGTCCTGTTTATCCACGCTTTATGTTTTCTATGAAATATCGGCCTGATTTGAACATTCAAGCCGGTTTTCCGGCCATTTTGAAAAATCAAGATCAACAATAT
>CAMLLT010000130.1 GCA_946480935.1 uncultured Bartonella sp.
GTCTGATAGGCTTCGTCGATAAGACGACGAATTTCGGCGTCAATAACCCTTGCTGTCTCTTCCGAAACCTGTTGGCTACGGCCGCCTCCCTGATACATATCTTCCTGACTTTCGCCATAAGTCACCTTGCCGAGTTCATCGGAAAAGCCCCAGCGTGTGACCATAGCACGGGCAAGTTTCGTTGCCTGTTCGATGTCGGAGGACGCGCCGGAAGTGATGTTATCCTTGCCGAACTTCAATTCTTCGGCAACACGGCCACCCATCATGATTGCCAGACGCGAAATCATGTAGCGGTAACTCATCGAATATTTGTCACCTTCCGGCAATTGCATAACCATACCGAGTGCACGACCACGCGGGACAATTGTTGCTTTGTGCACCGGATCGGCAGCCGGCATATTGATAGCGATAATGGCGTGTCCGGCTTCGTGAAAAGCTGTCAGCTCTTTTTCTGCCGGTGTCATGGCGGAATGGCGTTCGGCCCCCATCATGACTTTGTCTTTGGCGTCCTCGAATTCCTGCATGGTGACCAGGCGTTTGTCGCGCCGGGCCGCCATAAGTGCTGCTTCATTGACAAGATTCATCAAATCGGCACCGGAAAATCCGGGTGTGCCGCGCGCCACAATCTTCAAGTCGACATTCGGCGCCAAAGGCACATTGCGAACATGGACTTTAAGAATTTCCTCACGCCCTGCAACATCGGGATTGGGAACAACCACCTGCCGGTCAAAACGACCCGGACGCAACAATGCCGGATCAAGCACATCGGGACGGTTGGTTGCGGCAATCAGAATAATGCTTTCATTCGGCTCGAACCCGTCCATCTCCACAAGAAGCTGGTTCAAAGTCTGTTCACGTTCATCATTGCCACCGCCGAAACCGGCACCACGGTGACGGCCAACGGCATCAATCTCATCAATGAAAATGATACATGGCGCGTTCTTTTTTGCCTGCTCGAACATGTCGCGAACGCGGCTTGCACCAACACCGACAAACATTTCAACAAAATCCGAACCGGAAATTGTGAAGAAAGGCACATTGGCTTCACCCGCAACAGAACGGGCCAGCAATGTTTTACCGGTTCCGGGCGGGCCAACAAGCAAAACACCCCGCGGGATACGACCACCAAGACGCTGGAACTTTTGGGGTTCGCGCAAAAATTCGACAATTTCCTGTAGATCCTGTTTGGCTTCGTCGACGCCAGCAACATCCTTGAATGTCACGCGACCGTGCGCTTCGGTGAGCAATTTTGCCTTGGATTTACCAAAGCCCATCGCACCGCGTGCGCCCCCTTGCATCTGACGCATAAAGAAAATCCATACGCCGATAAGAATGACAACCGGCAGAAGCGTGATGAGCAAATTCATGAATGTGCTATTGCCCGTGCTTTCCGGTTGGGCTCTGACATTGACGTTTTTGCTTTCAAGACGATTGACAAGACCGGGATCATTGGGTGCAAAGGAAAGAACCGTTCTGTTATCGTTTGTGATGCCGGTCAAACGTTGACCTTGAATGGTAACAGTTTTGATTTCTTTATTATCGACCCGTTTCAGAAAATCTGAATACGTTATCTCTCCTGTGCCACCCTGCTGACTATTTCCGTTAAAAAACGAAAATAAAGTAATCAATAAGAGTGCGATGATCCCCCATATCAGGAAGGAACGATAATTTGGATTCATATTAGGTCCACTCAATCTATTTCGCTCTATTGGCTATTACGCTCTATTGGATAAATTTTAATGTAACATATGTGCTTGAAGTTGCCTTGCCAAGGCTGAACATGAGCTTTTCATAATGTTTCATCCAGCTTTTTGGTCATTTTCTTGCGATGTTGACAATGTCATTTCAAAAAAACGGCTTAATATTTTAAAGAGCGGGTAATCATCAGAAGAAATCAGCCAACCGAACGGCCGCATGAATCTCTTGCAGGTGAGATTTTCGGCATGAACAAGTTTTCCGGTAAGAGCCGGAATATCAATTCCCGAACGGCTGAAAATTGCCAATGCTGTCTGTAGTGACAGAAAATGGATCGAACGGGGTTTAATATCTTCTTCCTTGGCCACGGACTTTATATCGCAAAGAGAGGGAACATTTACCCGTACAGCATTGTCCGACCGGTTATCAATACGATAGCGTCCATCCCAAATGATAGAAGAATTGGCACCTGCGACACTCGCTGTCTGGTTTCTCGCCTCGCGCCACAATCTGATATTTTTGCCGTTAAGCTCGATCACCGTTCCAAGCAATGTAAAATGATAAAGAGCCGTCCGTTTCTTCAGGAGCTGGTTTTTCAGAAACTCAACCTGCGAATCGCTCGCGAGAATCTGCGAACCTCCAATAATGGAAGCAAGAACCCCCATGACAAAAGGAAACTGCGGGTCATTCAACTGTTCGTCCGACACCGCGCTTATTGTACATAAGGCATGTTGCATTGTTATGTCGAGTTTACCGATGAGATCGGCTGCGGCTTTACTTTGTGTGCGCCTGAAAATGGCCGCTTCGTCAACTTTTTTTGCAATGGCATCAACATCCTCGTCTTTGAGGCGTTTGCGAATGCGTACCCTTTCATAATGCGGATTTTCATTTGTCGAGTCGTCAATCCAATCCTGTTTGATGGAGCGCAAATATTCACGCAACTCTTGCCGTTTCACTCCGAGGAGTGGCCGGATCAAGCGTATTTTGCGCATGAGAAGCGATTCTCGCGGCATACAGGCAAGGCCGCGATGGCTACCACGATGCAATCGCATTTCATAAGTTTCTGCCTGATCATTCAGGGTATGACCGGTCATAATGACACTCGCCCCGACTTTTTCAGCAACAGAAAAAAGTAAGCCATAACGTGCTATTCTCGCTTCATGAGACAAAGCTGTTTGGGGTTTCGCATCTGCCCAGCAAACCGTTTCATGTCTCACCTGAAGACGATCACATAATTTTCCGACTTCTTCGGCCTCTGCGGCTGATTCAGGCCGTAAACGGTGGTCAACTGTGACAGCGAGAAGTTCGGGGGGATTTGCAA
Source organism: uncultured Bartonella sp. (assembly GCA_946480935.1). Classification (GTDB taxonomy): domain Bacteria; phylum Pseudomonadota; class Alphaproteobacteria; order Rhizobiales; family Rhizobiaceae; genus Bartonella. The sequence continues at coordinate 3,017 of CAMLLT010000130.1, forward strand.
GACCTTTCAGATAGTCACGCAGAAGAAACAGGAGAGACGTTGAATCCCCACCCCCGGAAACCGCAGCAATAACTATTTTACAGTTTTCGAAATCTGAAGGCTGAAAGAGTTTTTTGAAATCTATTATTGACACTTGTTGCGACTTTGCTCGTCCTTGACACGTTTCAAAACTGCCGGATCTACAGTTTTGTAACGTTTTGTCACTTCGGCAAAGGTTGCGCAAGCCACTTTCTGTTCATCAAGATGAGCCATGCTCATACCAAGTTTCAACAAATTTTCCGGTCCGCGCGGTGAATCTTTGTAATTACGCTGCACATCAATATAGGCTTGTGCCGCTTCACGATAGCGTTTCTGACCGAAAAGAGATTCGCCAAGCCAGAAACTTGCGTCCGCTATTTGCGGGTCAGTGGAATAGCGCTCCTGAAAAGCACGAAAATCGGCTTCGGCTGAACGGTAATCACCGGCAAGGATATTTTTATAACCGATATCATAAAGTTCTTTTGCACTGGTTGTTTGTGGAACCGTTGGCAATGCTGTTGCGGTTTGTGTACCCGATTGGCCTTGAGAACCGGTGTCTATTGCATCCTTATTGACACTTCCATTAAGAACATTGCCATTCTTGTCAAATTCAATCGAGCCGAGATCTTTAGGCGCTTCTTGCGGATTTATTTTTTGTGCATTTTCGTTGTTTTGAGGAACACTGTTTCCCGTAGACCCTTCAACGGCGTTCCCGGCAACAGACTTGCCAGTATTGGCTGTTGCTGCAGACGACTGTGACGATGGAAGTGACTGGGCTTGTTGCGACGATGACGGCTGTTGGGTAGAAGAAGCAGAGCTACCCGAACCTTCCTGCAATTGCCGCAATTGTTCCTGCATCTGCAGCACCATAAAGTTGAGCTCTTCTACTTTTCCTGTCAGTTCACGCACCTGTTGTTGAAGATCGGTAACGCGGCTATCGGGTTGCGGCGACATTTGTACTGTCTCGCTTTGAACCGTTTTTTTCTTGCCAAAAGGAAAAAGCCCGTTTGCAAATGCCGATCCTCCTTGCTCTGACGACGCGCTATAACAAGGGGCAAGCACCGACCACGATAAAGCCTGAGCAAGTACAACCGTTGTAGCAAAACGTTTTACCGAACATGTCAATAAATGTGGGGATGAAAGAAAACCCATAGCTTTGTCCTTTTATGTTCGTGTCAATTTTGGTTATCAACCAACTTCGGCGGAAGTTTGACAAAAAAAACGGCCCTTGAAAGGGCCGTCTTTAACATTGGAGTAAAAATGTAAATTAGCGAGCGTTGTTCAAGACTGTAACAGCGCGACGGTTCTGGTTCCAGCACTGAGGAGCATCACAAACGGCAACCGGACGTTCCTTCCCGTAGGAAATGGTCCGCATACGGTTGGCAGCAACACCTTGCGAGATCAGGTAGTCACGTGCGGCAACAGCACGACGCTGACCAAGAGCGATATTGTATTCGCGTGTGCCACGTTCGTCGGCATGACCTTCAACAGTGATGGTGTATTGCGGATAACGCTGCAACCATTGTGCCTGACGTGTCAATGTCTGCTGGGCATCTGCACGAATGCTGGATGAATCAAGATCAAAGAATACGCGGTCACCAACGTTGACTGTAAAGTCCTGCGCTGATCCCGGTTTTGCGTTGTTTAGTCCCAGCGCATTCGGGTCATTCAGGCCGTGTTTGGCGCAGCCAGCGAGAGTTAGCGATAGGACAAATGCTATAGCAAGCGGATTGCGAGCAAGTTTTTGGAAACGGCCCATGTGCCGAGACTCCTTAAAAGTTAGCGGTTGATTTTCAAGGCTTTTAGCTTGATTTGCTTAAAAAGCTCTCAACACGCATGGTTAATGAATACTTACGCATCACTTTTTTATAAAAAAATACAAATCCACCGGTTGCTCGCTGATTGAGGCGGAAAGACGGCAGATGTGATTTTCCTTAGCGCGAAATGAGTAAAAAGTCCAATAGCAAGTTGTTCAAGAAAGGTGGTAAATAAAAACACCGTTTCAATTCTTTGAAACGGTGTTCGACATTTTAAAAATACCTTCTTGCAGCAAGCCGGAAAAGTTCAATTGATGCAGTCAAGAAATTGAAAGCTTATGGCCTTTCCGCTTGGTTGTTTTGATATCGAATTCCTAATCGAGCAATGGTGACCAAGCCGGATCGGACGCACCATTGGGTGTCGGTAACGCACGTTCATTGCGTCCGGTAATATCAATCGTATAGAGCTTTGGCTGCTGCCCCTGATTTTGCCGGAAGAACATGATAACGCGGCCATTTGGCGCCCATGTCGGACCTTCATTATGGAAACCGGAAGTCAACAAACGTTCCCCCTGCCCGTCGGGCTTCATGACACCGATTGAAAATTGTCCCTGCGACTGCTTGGTGAAAGCAATGTAATCACCGCGAGGCGACCAGACAGGCGTTGAATAGCTGCCATCTCCAAACGAGATGCGGTGCTGGTTGCTGCCATCGGTATTCATGACATAGATTTGCGGTTTTCCTCCACGGTCGGACTCAAAAACAATCTGTGTACCATCGGGCGAATAGGACGCCGATGTATCAATCGCCGGTGTTGTCGTAAGCCGTGTTGTCGAACGAGAACGCAAATCCATAGTGTAAAGATTGGCACTGCCATTATCCTGTAAAAGGCTCATAATCACCTTTTGACCATCCGGTGAAAAACGCGGTGCAATGGTCATGTTCGGGAAAGTACCGACAAGTTCACGCTGACCTGTTTCGATTTGTTGCAAATAAACCTTCGGAACATTGTTGCCGGCATAAGCCATATAGGTAATTTCCTGACGGCTAGGCGAAAAACGTGGCGTTAAAACGAGTTCACGGCCATTCGAAATATAGGTAAGATTTGCTCCGTCCTGATCCATAATAGCAAGACGTTTGACACGTGCATTTGCTGCACCTGTTTCATCAACAAATACAATGCGCGTATCAAAATAACCTTTTTCACCGGTCATTTTTGTGTAAATAGCATCGGCGATAATATGGGCAACGCGACGCCAGGTTTGCGGTGTTGCATAGAACTGGCGGCCTTCAAGCTGTTTGCCGCCATAAACATCCCAGAGACGGAATTCGACCCGTAAACGCCCGTCTGCTTCTTTTGTCACACGGCCGGTTACCAAACCTTGTGCGTTGATTTGCTGCCAATCAGGAAACCGCGGTTGTACATCCGGATTGGAGATACGTTCCAGAAATGCCGATTTGTCAATCGGCTTGAAAAGCCCCGAGCGTTCAAGATCGGCGGTCACCACCGAGGAAATCTGCACACCCATCTGGTCACCGGCAATAAAATCGGTAACTGCAATGGGGATCGGATTAAAATCGGCCGAAGAGACAGTTCCTTTCAATTGCGCAAAAGCGGTTTGCCACCCTAAAAATGGCAAAACCATTGACAAAAAAACAAAAATATAAAGGCGCTTATTTTTCTTAATCATCGAAGAAACCATTTTCTTTCCGTTGCCTTGAAGCATTCCACTTTACGTCTTTTTTGTATCGGAATCGTAAAAATTCCGGAT
>CAMLLT010000131.1 GCA_946480935.1 uncultured Bartonella sp.
AGATTTTCGCAATAGCGACATGCAAAACAAACAGCCCGTCCGTCTAGCATTGTTTATTGCTGCAATCGCCTTTTCATTGGGCTTTTCAACAGTTTTTATCGCACTAGGCGCGACAGCCAGCACAGTCGGGCATTTTATCGGTCAATATCGTGACATATTGGCGATGATTGCCGGAATTATTATTATAATCTTCGGACTTAATTTTTTAGGTGTATTCAGAATCGGAATACTCGCACGGGAAGTTCGTTTCCAGACGAGAAAAACACCGGCGGGTCCATTGGGAGCCTACATCATTGGGCTGGCATTTGCTTTTGGATGGACACCCTGTGTAGGACCGGTCCTTGGACCAATTCTTACCTTTGCCGGATCAAAAGAATCGGTTGGTGAGGGCGCATTGCTACTCGGTATATATTCGCTTGGTCTAGCTATTCCTTTCATTCTGGCGGCCTTGTTTTCAAACTTCTTTATGTGGTTTTTAAGCTCGTTCAGAATGCATTTGGGAAAAGTCGAAAAGATCATCGGCATATTGTTAATTATTGCCGGTATCCTTTTTTTAACCGGCGATATGCAAAATGTTTCATTCTGGTTGTTGGAAAAATTTCCGTCTTTGAGCAGTGTCGAAGCATTGGGCTGGTCGGATATTGTCGAATTTTTCCATAATCTTTTTTGAGGATTTAATAAGGCAAATGATTAACCGTAGCTGTCTTTCAATAATTCTAGCAGCAGGCGAAGGCACGAGAATGAAATCGGATTTGCCGAAAGTGCTGCATAAAATTGCCGGTTTGCCACTGGTTTGCCACGTCGTTCGGCAAGTTCAGGCCATTGAAAATAGTGAAATTGCAGTTGTCGTCGGGAAGGGAGCCGAAGAGGTATCTTCGGTGGTGAGAGACTTTTCCAAAAGTGCCCGGATATATGTTCAAAAAGAACGACTTGGAACTGCGCATGCAGCACTGGCAGCGCGCGAAATGCTGGCGAAAAATTTTGACGATATATTGGTTGTTTTTGGCGATACGCCACTGATTGAGCTAGCTTCGCTTAATCGCGCGCGTGATGAGCTCGCAAACGGTGCCGATATTGTTGTAATGGGGTTTGAGACCGAAAATCCATCAGGCTATGGTCGTTTGATCGAAAAAGGCGGAAAACTTCAAGCAATTGTTGAAGAAAAAGACGCAAACCTTGAGCAGAAAAAGATAAAATTCTGTAATGGCGGTGTTATGGCGGTGAATGGCAAACACGCTCTTCCATTGATTGAACAAATCAAAAATGAAAATGCCAAAAAAGAATATTACCTCACGGATGTTGTCACAATCGGTGTTTCTCAAGGACTGGATGTCAGAGCAATTACTATACCGGTCGAGAATGTCCTGGGTGTGAATACGCGCGTTGAACTCGCCGAAGCCGAAGCACTGTGGCAAAAACGTAGAGCTAAGGAACTCATGCTATCCGGAGTGACAATGCTGCGACCGGAAACCGTTTATTTTTCATATGACACCGAAATCGCCCGCGATGTCATTATTGAACCGAATGTTTTCTTTGGCCCTAATGTAAAAGTTGAAACCGGCGTTGTAATTCATGGCTTTAGCCATTTGGAAGGTGCAATTGTCAAAACGCATTCAGAAATCGGGCCTTATGCGCGGTTGCGTCCCGGAGCGATTCTCGAGAATTCTTCAAAAGTCGGTAATTTTTGCGAGATCAAAAATGCAAAAATTGGTGAAAAGGCCAAAGTCAATCATCTTACTTATATTGGTGACGCAGAAATCGGTGGCGGCACGAATATTGGTGCGGGAACCATAACCTGTAATTACGACGGCTTCAACAAGTGGAAAACGATTATTGGCGAGAATGCATTCATCGGATCAAATTCCGCTCTGGTAGCACCGGTTGAAATTGGCGAAGGTGCTTACGTTGCTTCCGGCAGCGTAATAACCGAAGCGGTCCCATCAAATAGCGTAGCCTTTGGTCGCGCAAGGCAGATAAACAAGGACGGACGAGCCGATGTGTTGAGACAAAAATTCTCTTCAATGAAAACAAAAAAATAGTTTATGACAGAAAAAAAGCCATTTTTAACATTTAAAAAGATGGAATTATTTTTCTATCTAGAACTAACCCAGGCCAGAAAGTCAGGAACAAAAACACCTTTGAATTATTAATCAAGGTGTCCTAACTCTTCTGATAAACAGATTAATACCCGGAGCGAAGTTTTACATGTGCGGAATTATTGGAATCCTTGGGAAAAGGGACGTGGCACCTTTGCTGCTTGACGGTTTGAAAAGGCTTGAATATCGGGGCTACGACTCTGCAGGCATCGCTACTGTCTACCAAGGTCATCTTGGTCGCCTACGAGCCCCCGGTAAGCTCGTCAACCTTGAGGAAAAACTGAAAAAAACACCGCTGAAGGGTGAAATTGGCATTGGGCATACCCGCTGGGCAACCCATGGCGCGCCGATTGAACGTAATGCTCACCCGCAGATGACTGAAAAAGTAGCTGTGGTCCATAACGGCATTATTGAAAATTTCGCCGAATTGCGTGACGAACTCGTAGCTGATGGTTGTGTTTTTGAATCTGATACCGATACCGAGGTACTGGCTCACCTCGTAACGAGAGAAATAAAAGGTGGATTGACACCGGTCGAGGCAATGCGCGTTAGTCTCAAGCGGTTGCGCGGTGCTTATGCCGTTGCTCTGATTTTTGAAGGTGAAGAAGACCTGATGATTGCGGCTCGCTTTGGCCCGCCACTTGCTATCGGTTATGGTAAAGGTGAGATGTTCGTCGGTTCGGACGCAATAGCGCTTGCTCCATTCACCGATCGTATCAGCTATCTGGAAGACGGTGATTGGGTTGTACTGACCCACAATAGTGCAACAATCTATGATGCAGATGACCGGATAGTCGAACGTGAAATATCGACATCTTCAGGTAATGCTTTTCTTGTTTCGAAAAGTAATCATCGTCATTTCATGCATAAGGAAATGTTCGAACAGCCCGAGGTCATTTCGCACACTCTGGCCCATTACATCGATTTGGGGGAGGGAAAGGTCAATGAGGCTGCCAATCCGATCGATTGGGCCAATGTTGATCGTTTGATTTTTGCAAGTTGTGGAACAGCCTATTATTCGACATTAGTCGCACGTTATTGGTTTGAAAAATTATGTGGGCTGATTGTCGAAAATGATGTTGCTTCCGAATTCAGATATCGCGAACCGCCTATGACCGATAAAACCTTGGCGATGTTCGTGTCGCAGTCGGGGGAAACTGCCGACACGCTTGCATCCTTGCGGTATTGTCGGGCAAAAGGAATAAAAACAGCAACTGTTGTTAATGTTCTGGAATCGACCATGGCACGAGAAGCGGATTTTACGTTCCCAACACTCGCCGGCCCTGAAATAGGTGTTGCCTCTACAAAAGCTTTTACCTGTCAATTGTCCGCTCTGGCGTCGGTTGTTCTAACGGCTGCCAAACACCGCGGTATGCTTGACCGGAAAAACGAACAGAAAATGGTTCAACAGCTTTCCGAACTTCCCAGAATTATTACGGATGTTCTGAAACTTGATAGCGATATTGAAGAAATATGTCGTGATCTTATGAGTGTTAAGAACATTCTCTATATTGGTCGCGGCACGTCTTATCCAATTGCCTTGGAAGGCGCTCTCAAGCTCAAGGAGCTGTCCTATATTCACGCCGAGGGATATGCAGCCGGTGAATTGAAACACGGACCAATAGCACTTATTGATGAAAACATGCCCGTGATTGTGGTCGCACCACATGATAGGTGGTTTGACAAAACGGTTTCCAATTTACAGGAAGTGGCTGCGCGCGGCGGACGCATTATTCTGATTACGGATAAGAATGGTGCTGCTAAAGCAGGGGTGAATAGCCTGTCAACGATTGTTATGCCGGACGTTCCGGAATTCATTGCACCGATTGTCTATGCAGTTCCGGTCCAGTTGATTGCTTATCACACGGCGGTACTGCTTGGTACGGACGTAGATCAGCCACGCAATCTCGCTAAATCTGTAACCGTTGAATAGAACTTATATTCAACTTTCTAAAAAATAATCATTCCTCCTCGCTTATGGGGAGGAATGATATCAATTTCCTGATTTTGGCTCCAGCGACTCCAAAGGGATAGCGACAGCAATAATAGGACCAAGCCCATACCACCAATCATAACGTTTCAGTTCCGGGGCGTAGAGGCTCGAGATTGACCCGTCAAGGAAAAGTGCGTTCGGGGTTTTCATTTCATCACGAAAAAATCGCGCGAATTCTTCAAAATTCACTCGTCCTTCGGAATTGGCGAAAACAACAGTTCCATCTGTTCTGACGCCGACGCCATTGCGATATTCAAGATAAGGCGAGTTGACAATAAAACGCGGATGAATTTTGTTTTCGATGACGAGCATCGGTCCGGATTGTGTCGCAATATCCGGTTTGATTGTCGATTTCAGAAATCTATCTGTATCCATAACACCGGCTTTTTTCCCCTCGACAAAGAAAATGCCGTTTGGCTTCATATGAAAATTCCCCGGCCCATCCTTGGTAGAAACGGGATGAAGCGTTTTGCCATTTTCGATATAAAGGCCAACGGCTGAAAAATCCTTGTGGTACATGCCGCCATTGACAGCAAAAGCAATCGTTTTTCCTTGTTCCCGTAAATATTTTTCAACGTTACGAAAATATTTGAAAGGTTCACCGTTTGCATCGTCCAGAAAAAGTGAAATATCATATTTTTCCGGATCGACCTCACAAACGATATAAGATTTATTTTCGAATTTCTGGTGGTAGCAGAAATTGTGTGAAGTCACTTTTTCTTGCGTTTCTTTTGGTTTTTGACCTTGTTGTTTCTCGGTTACAATGGGTGGATTTGAACCCTGCGGGGTGCTGTCAGGCTTTTCGAACGTTGGCGTTTGTCTGAAAAACATAAAACTTCCCACCGTTACCAATATTCCGGTCAGCGTTATTAAAAGCGGTGTGATGATATGGTTCTTTTTCATAATTTAACCGGCCCGAAGTAATCTTATAGCCCCGTCTTGTCGGAAAAGGTAAAGCAACAGCCGCAATGCCTGGCCGCGTTCCGACACGAGTTGCGGGTCTTTTTCCAGTATGAGGCGCGCATCCTTTCGGGCAATTGCCAATAAATCGCTGTGAGCCTCAAGATCGGCCATATGAAATTCGGGAAGTCCGGATTGGCGGGTTCCTAATACTTCACCTTCGCCACGAAGTCGCAAATCTTCCTCGGCAATACGAAAGCCATCTTGCGTCTCACGCATGACATTCAGTCTCGCCTCGGCAATTTTACCAATCGGCGCCTTATAAAGTAAAATACAAGATGATTGTTTGTCACCTCTTCCTACTCTTCCACGTAACTGATGAAGTTGCGAAAGGCCAAAGCGTTCGGCATGCTCGATGATTATAATCGATGCATCAGGCACATCAACGCCGACTTCCACGACAGTAGTGGCGACAAGCAAGTGCGTTTTGCCTTCCTTGAAATCCTGCATTGCTTGATCTTTTTCGGTGGCAGCCATTTTACCATGAACAATTCCGACAATGTTGCCAAACCGGGCATGGAGAATTTCAAATCGCTTTTCAACGGATGTAAGTTCCAGACTTTCTGACTCCTCGACTAGTGGACATATCCAATAGATCTTGTCACCACGTTGAAGCGCGACACTGACGCGGTCAAGAAGCTCTGCCAATCGCTCTTCCGGTAAAATAGCTGTGGTTACCGGTTTTCGCCCTGATGGCTTTTCTTTCAGTTGTGAAACATCCATGTCGCCGAATGCAGTCATAACCAACGTTCGCGGAATTGGGGTGGCGGTCATGACAAGCATATCGGGTCGGATGCCCTTGGCCAAAAGATTAAGGCGTTGATGAACACCAAAACGATGCTGTTCGTCAATAATTGCAAGCGAGAGGTTATGATAGTCGACGCTCTCCTGAATAAGTGCATGCGTTCCAATGATTATCGCAGTTTTCCCGCTTTTGATATCATCAAGAATTTTTTCGCGGCTTTTACCTTTTTCGCGGCCAGTCAACAAAACAGTTTTCAGGCCGATTTTTTCAGCCAGGGGCGCAATTGTTGCAAAATGTTGCTGTGCCAGAACTTCAGTAGGTGCCATGAGTGCGGATTGACCGCCATTTTCGGCAATTTGGGCCATTGCCATAAAAGCCACCACAGTTTTACCGGATCCGACATCGCCTTGTAACAACCTCAACATTGCCTCATTCGAAGCGAGATCTCGCGATATTTCGGCAATGGCCGTTTCTTGACCTTTCGTCAAAGTAAAGGGCAGGGCATGCAAGAGTTTTTTTGTGTAGGTGCCTTTTGGGGGATTGGCTCTGCCAGCGAGTTTCTTGGTTTTATGACGGACTAACCCCAGCGCTAATTGACCGGCCAGAAATTCATCATAAGCAAGGCGTTTTCTGGG
>CAMLLT010000132.1 GCA_946480935.1 uncultured Bartonella sp.
TGGAAGAACTTAAAGACAGTGACGAATCACGCGGCGAATAATTTTCGCCGCGTTTTATTTCCGGTCGATTGATGGCTTTTGCTTTTTCCCGACTTGGTAGCAAATCGGGAGTCCGGATAATTCTGACAAATAGTCATACACGGTTATAAAGATTTTTTACCCGCCTCTTCATACTGTTTTATAAACGTCATTTACGCGCTTCAATCACTTTGAAGCCGTTCTGCTCTTCAAGAAGCAGTACTTTCCGGAAAAGTTTTTGCAAAGTCGTTTCATAGGGCAATTGCCGATTGGCCACCATGAGAAAGCAACCACCGGGTTTCAATCTTTGCGCTGCAACACTTATGAATTTTTGTCCCAATGAGACATCTGCCGCACGCCCGTCATGAAATGGCGGATTTGACAGAATTGTATCATAAATCCGATCTATCGGCTCGCTTGTAATATCCTGCCAAAAATAATCGACCGGAAGGGAAGCATGAAGGCTGCCTATATGTGTTTTCGCCGCTTCCAGTGAATTATAACCGGCCTCATAAAGATCAAGCTCGGTAAGCTTTTTTGCCTGTTTGATCGCTTCATAGGAAAGATAGCCCCAGCCTGAACCAAAATCGGCCGTTTTACCAAACACAACTCTCTCCATATGTTTGATCAACATTTTTGACCCTTGGTCAATACGCCCGTTTGAAAACATGCCTGCCTGTGTTGTGAAGGCATTTTCAAAACTCTGCGGAAGCTGTTGAAGCGTTTCCAGCTCTTTTTCCTGAAGATCCTCCGGTACAGTCAACCAGAAAACAATGCCATGTGCTTTCGAGAGCTTCCCCAAAACCGGAACAATAGAATTTACCCATTTCAAAAAGGATTGGGCGCCGGATAATTTATCGCCACTGACAATAATTGTTCCACCGGCTTTCACCACATGCAAAAGGGCGAGAAAACGGTTCTGGTTCAGTTTTTTATGCTTGTTAAGCTCCAGGAGACCACCGGAAAACTTCTTTGCCTTCTCGGATAATTCAGGAAAGCATTTAAAGCCAGCCTGTTGAAACGCTAAAAAATCCGCCCGCCAAGGCTGGATAATTTCGAGTGATTTGACCCAATCTTTTTCCGGTTTTTCTGTCAAACCGAATGCGCACCACAAACTTTCCGGATGTGGATGTTCTAAAACATTCTGGTTAAAAGGCAGAAAAACCGACATTTTGAACTCGCTTTTTTTAAACCGGCTTTTTAACAAGCCCGCGTCTTTGTTCCTTTAACGTTATGCTGAAGACGGCGCAATTTTAAAATTGAAAACAAAAACCGGAACAATGTTCCGCGCCATGTTTTGTCGCAATAGAAATTTGTTTTCCGCCGCGAATCCTTTGAAGATGTTTCGTATCAAAAAACCTCTTTTGTGCTACGATCGCTTTTGAATGAACCGTTTTAAAAAAAATAACCGGACTTTCATGCCGATTGCTTTCATTTCAAACCGGTCATCAAAAGAAACGAAACCCCATTTTATTTCCCTTGATTTCCCCAGTTTTCATTTGTTTTCTATTGCCAAAAAAAAGCCGCTCATAAGGAGCGGCTTTTTCCATTCAATGTTGTTTCAAAGACTATTCTTTGTCTTTATCAGCATTCTTTTTACGACGATGTTTCTTTTCAGGCTTATCGGATTTTTCACCCTTTTCGCCCTTTTCACCATTGTCTTCGTGGTGCTTTTCAGCCTTTTCATGCTTTCCATGTTTTTCGGCATGGTCGGATTCTTCAGACTTCGGAGCTTCTTCACGCGGAATTTCCTGCCCTGTTTCCTGATCGACAACCTTCATCGACAGGCGGACTTTGCCACGTTCATCAAATCCCATGAGCTTGACCCAAACTTTCTGGCCTTCTTTGACCACATCTGTCGTCTTGTTGACGCGTTCGGGAGCCAATTGGGAAATGTGAACCAGACCGTCACGGGGACCGAAGAAATTGACGAAAGCGCCAAAATCGGCTGTCTTCACAACAGTACCTTGATAGATCTGTCCAACTTCCGGCTCGTCGACGATGGAGTGGATCCAGCGTTTTGCAGCTTCGATTGTTTTGGCATCGGAAGATGCAATCTTGATTGTGCCATCATCCTCGATATTGATCTTGGCACCGGTTTGCTCTGTAATCTCGCGGATAACCTTGCCGCCGGAACCGATAACATCGCGGATTTTATCGACAGGAATATTCATCATCTCGATACGTGGTGCATATTCACCCAATTCGGAACGTGCTCCGGTCAAAGCTTTTGCCATTTCACCCAGAATATGGATACGGCCTTCTTTGGCCTGTCCGAGCGCCACCTTCATAATGTCTTCGGTGATGCCGTTGATCTTGATATCCATCTGCAAGGCAGTGACACCATTTTCCGTACCGGCAACCTTGAAATCCATATCGCCAAGATGGTCTTCATCACCGAGAATATCGGAAAGGATTGCATAACGGTCACCTTCCTTGATGAGGCCCATAGCAATACCGGCAACAGGATGTTGCAGCGGAACACCGGCATCCATCAATGCCAGGGATGTACCGCAAACGGTTGCCATGGATGACGAGCCGTTAGACTCGGTAATTTCCGAAACGGCGCGGATTGTGTAAGGGAAACTTTCCTGCGAGGGAAGCATCGGATGGATCGCGCGCCATGCAAGCTTTCCATGGCCGATTTCACGGCGTCCCGGAGAACCGATACGGCCGGTTTCACCAACCGAAAACGGCGGGAAGTTATAATGGAGAAGGAATGTTTCCTTGTACATTCCGGTAAGCGAATCAATATATTGTTCGTCTTCACCGGTTCCCAAAGTTGCAACAACGACGGCCTGTGTTTCACCACGCGTAAACAATGCCGAACCGTGCGTGCGCGGCAAAATGCCGACTTCCGTATAGATCGGACGGACTGTTTTCAAATCGCGACCATCAATACGGCTGCCATTATCAAGAATATTCCAGCGGACGATTTTTGCCTGCAAATGTTTGAAGACAGTTGCGATTTCTTCCGCATTATATTCCGGTTCTTCTTCGCCTTCCGGCATGAATTTTGCGTCGACTTTGGCTTTGACTGCATCAACAGCGGCATAACGCTCTTGTTTGTCAGTAAGCTGATAGGCCTTGCGCAAATCCTTTTCGGCAAATTTAAGCATCTTCTTTTCCAAAGCACTCAAATCTTCGGGAGCAAATTCGCGCGGTTCCTTGGCAGCAACTTCAGCGAGTTTGATAATCGCGTCAATAACCGGCTTGAAGCCGTTATGACCGAAAACAACAGCGCCGAGCATCACATCTTCACTCAGTTCCTGAGCTTCCGATTCAACCATCAAAACCGCGTCGGATGTGCCAGCAACGACGAGATCAAGCTTTGATTCCGGCATTTCATCAATATTCGGGTTCAACACATATTTGCCGTTAATATAGCCAACACGTGCGCCACCAATCGGCCCCATGAACGGAACACCCGAAAGGGTCAAAGCTGCAGAAGCTGCAACCATCGACAAAATGTCTGGGTTGTTTTCAAGGTCATGCTGCAAAACAGTGATGATGACCTGAGTTTCGTTTTTGTAGCCTTCTGCAAAAAGCGGGCGGATCGGACGGTCGATCAAACGTGAAATCAATGTTTCACCTTCGCTCGGACGACCTTCACGCTTAAAATAGCCGCCCGGTATTTTACCGGCTGCATAAGTCTTTTCCTGATAATTGACTGTGAGCGGGAAAAAATCCTGTCCAGGCTTGGGTTCCTTTTCGGAAACCACAGTAGCGAGAACAATTGTTTCGCCATAGGTTGCCATAACTGCACCGTCAGCCTGACGGGCAATTTTTCCGGTTTCAAGAGTTAGCGGGCGGCCTGCCCAGTCAATCTCTACTTTGTGAGTGTTAAAAAACATTTCTTGTCCTTGATTAACCGCGAGAGGACAAATTCCTTCCAACGGTCCAGTTCTTTAGTCATGTCATGGGCAAGACAACGAGGCGCATCCGATGTTTTCCCGATGCGGCTGGCAATCCTGCCCCATGACGGTTCCTCGATTTCTGCGACTTTTTCAAGTTGTAGAAATTGAAAGGCGGGAAATCTCATGATTTCCCGCCTTGATTGTTTAGCGACGCAAGCCAAGCTTGGAAATCAACGTCTGATAACGCTTTTCATCGACACCGTTTAGGTAATCGAGAAGACGACGACGTTGGGAAACAAGTTTCAAAAGACCACGACGGGAATGGTTATCCTTTTTGTGGGATTTGAAATGCTCGGTCAAATTGGCAATACGTTCAGACAAAATAGCAACCTGTACTTCCGGCGAACCTGTATCGCCTTCCTTGGTAGCATATTCTTTGATCAAAGCCTGTTTACGTTCAGCAGTAATCGACATCGGTTCATCCTTTCAAAAAAATGGGACATTAAAGACGCCCCGGCCGGGATGTCGTCCAGCTAGGGTCGATGAAACGACAGATGCAAAAACACCTGCACGTCCGCTTCATATATAGGAATTATACGTTAATTACCAGCCCCGCTATTCGCTTGATAAAGTTTTCGACTATTTTTCTTGAGTTTTGCTTTATCAGCCGGATTTTTGCCAATAAACATTAAAAAAACACCTGAATATTTGATAAAACTATTTATGAAACAATATTTCTTTCTAATTCTTCTAAAAAAATTCTTTCACATAATAACGTATATAGAAAATATAATTCAAATATGTTGATAAAAATCAAACAGTTAACTTTACCTGTTACTATTTTTCTTTTTAACCACCCCTATTAACGAATATTATCAAAAAAAGATATATTATCTGAAATAGATGTGTGGATTTTCACAGTGCAGTCGGGCAACGCCCCATATCAGACTTGCGGCTTTTACTGCTGTCGCCTAGATTGAAATGAACAATAGCTTTGTTCCGGAACCCAATGCAACAAAAAAGCTCGACACTTGCGCCATTCAAAAGCCATGCTTTTCGAAGCCTGTGGGCGGCAACACTTGTTTCCAATCTTGGCGGGCTTATCCAGACAGTTGGTGCCGGCTGGATTATGACATTAATCAGCACCTCCCATTCAATGGTGGGGCTTGTTCAGGGTGCTAACACTTTACCCGTTGTGATATTTTCGCTTTTAGCCGGTGCCCTTGCTGATAATTTCAACCGTCGGCAGATCATGATTACCGCGCAATTGTTGATGATGGCTGTTTCGGTTCTCCTTGCGGTTCTCACCTGTTTCGGTCTCCTGACGCCTTGGCTTTTGCTAGCCTTTACATTTCTGATTGGCTGTGGCTCCGCACTTTATAATCCCCCTTGGCAGGCAACTGTGGGGGACATTGTGCCACGTGAAGATATTTCCGCAGCGGTTACTTTAAATAGCGTGGGTTTCAATTTGATGCGCAGTGTCGGGCCTGCAACCGGCGGGGCTATTGTTGCCGCCTTTGGCGGCGCAGCCGCTTTTGTCGTCAATGCCTTCAGCTATATTCCGCTTCTTGGTGCACTGTTTTTCTGGAAACCGGACTATGTGAATAATGGTTTGCCGCGCGAAAGACTCGTTGCAGCAATGTCGGACGGATTACGCTATGTTTTCATGTCGCCTCATCTTTTAAATATCATGACGCGGGCGTTCATGTTCGGCCTTGGCGCCATATCCGTTCTTGCACTTCTTCCCATTATTGCCCACGAAAAGCTTGATGGCGGGGCGCTCATTTACGGGACATTGCTCGGTTCTTTCGGTGTAGGAGCGATTGCTGCCGGCATTATCAATTCCTGGGTCAGACGGCGCTTTTCCTCGGAAACTATAGTTGCCGGTTCATTTGTCGGTTATGCCTTGTCTTGCCTTCTGCTCGCTTTGAGTGACTCGTCAATCATTGCTCATATTGTCCTTTTTCCGGCCGGTATGTGCTGGGTTCTGGCGCTTTCGCTCTTTAATGTTTCGGTGCAATTGTCAACGCCACGCTGGGTGGTCTCACGCGCTTTGGCTCTTTATCAGACCTCGTCTTTTGGCGGCATGGCTGTCGGAAGCTGGTTATGGGGAAGTCTGGCTGACAGTTATTCACCTGTCATAGCCCTCTATATATGCGCTGCATTCCTTATTGTTGGTGCATTGATGGGGTTCAAATTTACAATCTTTGAAATACCGAGCATCAATCTGGATCCACTTGACCAATTTCGCGAACCGGAATTGCACCTTGATCTTCAGGCAAGAAGCGGCCCGATTATGGTTCTGATAGATTACGAAATTAATGACGAAGATCTTGCAGAATTTCTTAAAACGATGTCGTTGAGGCGGCGTATCCGGTTGCGTGATGGAGCAAGACAATGGACGCTGTTGCGCGATCTCGAACATCCTAACCGCTGGGTTGAAACCTATCATATGCCAACATGGGTGGATTATTTGCGGCACAATCGCCGCCGCACCAAAGCCGATGCCGACGTGAC
>CAMLLT010000133.1 GCA_946480935.1 uncultured Bartonella sp.
ATTGATGATTGTTTCCAGTTCACAAATAGCTGCCTTAACAAGGATCCATTGAACCTTCCCTCTTCAGGCGTTAGCCAAATTTTCAATCTGATACCAGCTGATTGCGCCAATTCGACAAGCTTTTGTTTTTCGCTTTCACTAATCGTTTGAGTGACATAAACAAAGTCTATTTGCGCTTTATTGTTTTTCTTTGATGAAGCCAACTCGTCAAGTTTTGCAAGAAATGGCGTAATTCCTATGCCTGCACCAATCCATATTTGTTCGGGTGATTTGTCGTCGCTAAAACAAAACTTTCCGTAAGGCCCGTCAATGCGCGCTTTCCTGCCGGTTAGATTCTGTTTTACGAGCTTATCGGTATAGTCTCCCAAACCTTTAACAAAAAACGTCAAAAAGGGTTTTTGCGGATTCCAATGGGACGCTATTGTGAAAGGATGTGCGCCTTCTCCTTTATCCAGTGTAACGAATGCGAATTGTCCGCTTTTGTGACCGGCCCAATTATTGGAAACTTTTAAAGTCAAGCGTACTGCATCATTGGCTTTATCAATCGCATAGTCCGTCACTATCGCCGCGATATGACGGCCGAAGCCGAACCGTTTGAGCAAGACTGTAATTGCAGCAATAACCCCAAAAATTGATGAAACACCTACCAGCAAACCGAATGGCTCGCCCCAATAGGCAAATTTTGTCAACACAACCGCATGAAACACTAAAACAAGATATACCGCTGCAAAAATTGTATGGACATGAGCAAAAAACCGGTAAGGAATAAGCTTTATCAACGCAACAAGACACAAAACAACCGCTATATAAAAAGCCCATTCCCCGAAGAATTCTGCATTTTTTCTAAATGCAGAGAAAACATATTCAAGCCCGACTTTTTGAGGCAAATTGGCTATATCGACATGTTGACGAACAGGCTTTACGAGCCACCCCCAGCCGACGGCCCATTTTGTTCCTTTAGCAAGGAGAAAATGGATAACAGCGGTAACAAGTGCGGTAATGCCAAGCCATTTATGAAGCCGATAGGCTTTATCAAGCCCTCCCAATGCATCATCTATCACTCTAAGACGACAGGCAATTACCACGTCCATACTCATTGCTACGAAAGCAAGAAGACCCGTGAGTTGGATGGCTTCCCGCCTGAAAGCAAAATAACCATCTTTGATGCCGTAAAATTCGCCGGTTGCCAACCAGACCGCGATACAAATGAAATTGAACACAAAATACGAAATCTTCAAGTTTCTCATCAAGAGCCATAACCTGTCTTCTGTTTTTCATCAGAAAATAGAATGGAATTGATAAAATTACAACTTAAACTTATTTAATATATTGATTTCATTAAACTTTATAATTTTTGTCCAGTTTAAAACCACATTTTGAAAACTGCTTTCAAAATGTTTTTTAAATCAGATGGCAAACTTCGTGATTAAACCGTCTTCAGGCCTCTGCCGCCCCGTAAATCTTGTCTGCCCGCATCTCGAAAGCTTCGGTAAAACGCTTGAATGCTATATCGAACATAGCGCCCATAAGCATGCCAAGCATCCGGCTTTTAAACTCGTAATCAATATAGAATTCAACTTCGCATGACTTACCATCTTCAAGGGGCTTGAATATCCAGCGGTTTTCAAGGTAGCGGAATGGCCCGTCAATATAACGAACATCAATACGCCGCTCTTCTTTATCCAAAAGAACCTGCGTTGTGAAAGTTTCCCTGATCATTTTATAGCCAACTGTCATATCGGCAGTAAGCAGCGTTTTATTTCCTCTCTCTTCGCTCGAGCGAACGTTGAGGGATTCACACATGGGCAAAAATTCCGGATATCGTTCAACATCCGAAACGAGATTGAACATCTCGAGATCGGTATGCTGAACTTTCCGCTGGGTATTAAATTTTGGCATTCTTTATCCGCGTTGATGGGCCAGTTTTTCTGCCCGCGCTTTTCTCAGTGCTTCAAAATCCTCACCCGCATGGTGTGATGAACGGGTTAACGGACTTGAAGACATATGAAGGAAACCCTTGGTTTTGCCGATAATGGCATAGGATTTGAATTCTTCCGGCGTAACAAAGCGGATAACAGGATGATGTTTACGCGTCGGTTGCAAATATTGGCCAATGGTCATAAAATCAACATCGGCCGAGCGCAAATCGTCCATCAATTGAAGGACTTCATTCCGCTCTTCACCAAGTCCAACCATAATACCGGACTTTGTAAAGATTGATGGATCAAGCTCCTTGACCCGCTGCAATAGTCTGATCGAGTGGAAATAGCGCGCACCCGGACGCACCGTCAGGTACTTTGACGGTACGGTTTCGAGATTATGGTTAAATACATCCGGCTTGGCCGCAACCACAGTTTCAAGAGCTCCCTCTTTATGACGAAAATCAGGTGTGAGAATTTCAATGGTCGTACCAGGTGACTTTCTTCTGATCGCGTGAATGACATCGGCATAATGCTGGGCACCACCATCAGGAAGATCATCGCGATCAACAGAAGTGATTACCACGTGCTTAAGAGCCATTTGTTTGACTGCATCCGCAACGCGTTCAGGTTCATCCTTATCGACAGGAAGAGGTATACCGGTTGCAACATTACAAAAGGCACATGCACGGGTGCATATTGCACCCAAAATCATAAAACTTGCGTGCCTTTGCGTCCAGCATTCGCCAACATTCGGGCATCCAGCTTCTTCGCAAACTGTCACCAGATTGTTATCACGCACAATATGACGGGTTTCGGCATATTGTCCACGCAATGACGGCGCTTTCACCCTGATCCAATCAGGCTTTTTTAAAACCTCTGAATCCGGTCGATTGGCTTTTTCCGGATGCCGGACCCGTTTCTGCGATAAAGTGTCAACAACGGTAACCATTTAGTACCTCACGCTCTTTCTCCCCTCATATGGAGTATAAGCAACAAGAATGCAATTCACTTCTTGATGTTCGTCAGGCGTTCAAAACCTGCCCATAAGCATCAAGGACACTTTCTTTCATCATTTCCGAAAGTGTGGGATGAGGAAAGACTGTATGCATCAATTCTTCTTCTGTGGTTTCAAGATTCATTGCAACCACAAAACCTTCAATCAGTTCAGTTACTTCTGCTCCTACCATATGTGCACCAAGCAATTGACCGGTTTTCTTGTCAAATATCGTTTTGACAATACCTTGATCCTCACCCATAGCAATTGCCTTGCCGTTCGCCGAAAAAGAAAAATGCCCGACCCTTATGTCATAGCCTGCCGCTTTGGCTTTGGCTTCTGTCAATCCGACAGAGGCAACTTGCGGTGTGCAATAGGTGCAACCGGGAATCTTTCTCTTATCCAAAGGTTCGGCTGTTTCAAGACCGGCAATATGCTCGACACAGATAACGCCCTCTTCTTCGGCCTTGTGGGCAAGCATAGGAGCACCCGCCACATCACCAATAGCATAAATACCGGGAACGTTGGTGCGTCCCCACTCATCAATCACAACACAACCGCGTTCGGTTTTTACGCCTAACGCTTCAAGCCCGATATTTTCTATATTGCCCTGCACGCCGACTGCAGAAATCAGACGATCGGCAGTGATTGTCTCGGTTTTGCCATTTATATCAATATGGGCTGTCACAGAATTGGACGTTTTTTCGATTTTCGAAACCTTTGCTTCGGTAAGGATTCGGATACCTTTTTTCTCCAATTGCTTGCGGGCAAAAGCCGAAATTTCCGCATCTTCAACCGGCATGATTTGCGGCATCATTTCCACAACCGTAACTTCCGCACCCATGTCACGATAAAAGGAAGCAAATTCTATTCCGATAGCGCCCGAGCCCATAACGACGATGGATTTCGGCATGGTCTCTGGAACCATTGCCTCAAAATAGGTCCAAACCAGTTTTCCGTCCGGTTCGATACCCGGCAATGTACGCGGACGCGCGCCGGTCGCCACAATAATATGTTTGGCCTGATATGTCCCCTCGCCCAAAGTACCCTTTGGAATCGGGTTTTGTGGCTGCATAATTTTTTTGGTGATTTTGCCGACGACAATTTCACCAAGACCAGCGCCGGAAGCTGCCTTGGTGAGTTTTGCCTCACCCCAGATAACGTCGATCTTGTTTTTCTTCATCAAATAGCCGACACCGCCGTTAAGACGGGCAGAAACAGTACGTGAGCGTTGCACGACATCCTTGATGTCTGCCTCGATCGAACCATTGAGTTTCAGGCCGTAATCTTTTGCATGTTCGCTAAAATGTTTGATTTCTGCAGTTCTAAGCAGCGCTTTTGTCGGAATACATCCCCAATTCAGGCAAATACCACCAAGGTGTTCGCGTTCAACAATAGCGGTCTTGAAGCCCAATTGAGCAGAACGGATTGCTGTAACATATCCGCCAGGGCCAGAGCCTATAACAATAACATCATATGAATTTGCCAATTTTTCCTCCATGGGGAAAGATAGAACTAAAGGCCGAGAACGACATGTACCAACGGTTGAAGCCCTTTGCCAATTGCTTTTGTGTTGTTTTCGTCAAGATGAACGCCATCCACAGGTGACGAGACTGCGACAGATGCAGCATCGAAGAAGGCACATTCCATCTCGTCAGCAAGATCCGAATAAAAGATAGACAGCTTTCTGGATTCTCCAATAGCACCACTAAAACGCTCGCCACTTAAAGGATGAGTGGTCTCCACCAGATGAGGCGGAGAAACAATAATAATTTCCGGAGGTTCCGTCTGCGACATATAAGGATAGGAACGGACAATATTGATAAGCCGTTTCATGCCCAAACATGCCGCCATTGCGGAACCCGCAACAAATTTTTTCAAGTCATTGGTGCCCAGCATCATGATCACCAGATCGAGCGGATGACATGAGCCCAAGACTGTCGGAAGGATCGTTGCGCCATTCCGGTCATCGATTGAAGTTTTATCGTCGAAACAGGTTGTGCGGCCGCACAATGCTTCCTCGACAACTTCAATCGCGCCGTTAAATTGCTGTTCCAGCACACGCGGCCAACGAATTTTGTTGGTGTAACGCGTTTGGTTTATCGGATTTAATCCCCACGTCAGGGAATCTCCATAAGCCAGAGCAGTTTTTTTCATTATTACACCAACATGCTCATCGGGTTTTCAATGAACTTTTTGAAGGCTTGTGCAAGCTCGGCTGCCAATGCTCCGTCTACTGCACGATGGTCGGTCGACAATGTCACCGACATAACAGTTGCGATCGCCAAGGCACCGTTTTTGACAACAGCGCGTTGTTCACCTGCACCAATCGCAAAGATCGTCGCATGTGGCGGGTTAATAATGGCGCAGAAATCCTTGACACCATACATTCCCATATTGGAAACCGCAGTCGTGCCGCCCTGATATTCCTCGGGTTTCAGCTTGCGTTCCCGCGCCCGTTTTGCCAAATCTTTCATTGCATTGGAAATTGTCGAAAGCGATTTTTCCTCTGCATGTTTGATGATCGGAGTAATCAGGCCGTTCGGAATGGAAACAGCAACCCCCACATCCACAAATTTATGGCGCATCATCCCGCTATCGAGCCACGAAACATTGGCATCCGGAACGGCTTTAAGTGCCAATGCAGTTGCCTTGATAACCATATCATTGACCGAAAGTTTGTAGGCCGGTTTTTCGCCAACATCGTTTCTAACCATTGGCGCAGCCGCATTCAATTCGGCTCGCAATTTCAACAACGCATCAATCTCGCAATCAATTGTTACATAAAAATGCGGAACAGTACGTTTCGATTCAACCAGACGTTTGGCGATGGTCTTTCTCATACCATCGTGAGGCACGATCTCATATTCATCGGTATTGAAAAGCTTCATTGTCAATTCGTCTGAAGACGAGCTTTCGGTCGAGGCAGAAGACTGTACAGACTGCTCCCCATTGCTGGTAGCCTTGCCGGTACCGTTTGCAAGAGCACTTTCAATATCACGCTTGATGATACGGCCATGTGGACCTGTACCTGAAATAAGCGACAATTGAAGCCCGTTTTGTTTGGCAAGCCGCCGTGCCAATGGCGAGGCAAATATACGATTGCCTTTTTCTGTAACCGGTGCTTCAGAAGAAGTGGTTGTAGTTTGTTTGGGAGCCGGAGATGCCTCAGCTGGTTGAACGGTAGTTGTCTCTGCTTTTGCGGCCACAGCGGGTGCTGTCGGCTGTGCCGGTGCCGGAGAAGATGAAGCCTGTTTTTTCTCTTCATCTTCGATTGCTTTAATGGCATCCTCGGCACTTTCGCCGTCTTCTGCGAGAATTCCGATCAAGGCATTCACTTTTACACCTTGTGTACCTGCCGGAACGACGATTTTTACAAGCGTTCCTTCGTCAGCGGCATCAACTTCCATCGTTGCCTTATCAGTTTCTATTTCAGCAACAGTATCACCAGGTGAGACTTTGTCGCCCT
>CAMLLT010000134.1 GCA_946480935.1 uncultured Bartonella sp.
TGTTCATCCACATTATCAAAAGGCTCATTCCCTATGCTGATAAATGCTGTTTCAATGGCGCTATTGGCAGCTTTGAGCAAATCGACCGGCGTTGTCGAATCTTTGCGCCGTGCCATGGAATAGAGAACATGAGCCAAATTGTTATAAAGACGAAAAAGCTCGTTATTATCCTTATCGGGATCAAGCTTGGCAATTGCTAAGCGGAAGTCCAGTTCGGACTGTTTGAGCCATATCAAACCTTGATGACCTTTTTCGTCTTCACCAAGACGGGCGCGGGCAAGAGCACGCCATTGCAAAATCCGGTTAAAGAGTTTGGCGTTTTGCTGGCCTTTAATCGTTTCCAGAACTTCATTATAAAGTTTTACAGCTTCCCGTAACAGTTCACCGCGTTTTTCCGGCACTTCTATATTGGATGCTGCCTGAAGGGCCGCGCCCAATTCGATAAAATAGGAAAGCCAATCAAGCGGACGGGCCAGTTTTATTTCTTTGCCAATAGCGTTACGCAAGGCAGCAATCGCTTCATATCTTTTCTCAAGTTCCTGAGACGGAGCGAAAGCAAAATTGGCAAGCTGGGTCAGATCTTTTCCCAAATTGCCATAGGTCATTGCCAGTCCCAGCGTTTCACTTTTATCTTTGAGAAGATCAATATTGGAGCGATAAAGTGCGACCGATTTTTCAAGAAGCGCAATAGCACTGTCCCGATCTTTCTGCTGGGCGACAAGCGCGAGAGCCAATGCCGTCTCGTTTTGAAGACGACTCAATGCTTGTACACTCCCGTCATCTTTAAACGTGGCACTCGCATTTTCGAAAGCTTTCAACGCTTTTTCCATGCGCACAAGATTGGCTGGCGTGTCCATTGTTGCCCATTGCATCAAGGCTCGTCCCATCTCGAAATAAACATAGGAAATATCCTGAGGTTGGTCATCCTCATCATAGAAGCTCAGCGCCGTTTCAAAACGTTCAATAGCAAGTTCGAGATCATCCCTTGCTTTTTCGACCGGTTCGATTCGTGCCAATTGAGCCGCCACCAGCGCACTTGCCGAAACTGCAAGCGACCAGTAATGGAAATTTTCTTTTTCACGTAAAATAGCAATGGCTTCATTGAACGCATCCAATGCCAATTTCAGTCTTTCTTCACGCGATCTCGAAAAATCGATATCCGAAAGTGCGCGGTAAACATGACCTTTTTCTGTTAAAATAAGCGCCCGATCAAACGCACCTTTCTTTTTTGGCAGCGCTTTACAGACTTCATCAAGTAATGAAAGTCCGCGTTTCAGCCGCAAAACAGCAATTTCCCCCTCTTCGCGCAGCGCATAATTGCGTAAACACCGCACATAAGAAACAATGATCCCGCCCCAACGATTAAAATTACGTTTGCGAGTAAAAACCTGTAAAGCTTTCTCGAAGCCCGATGCTGCCTCGTTATAGTGAGCAAGCGCATCATCGTCACTTTCTTCGGCATCGGCAAGTGCCAACAAAGCTTCGGAAAGTTCTATATGCGCTTCTGCCCATGCAGTATTGCTATCGGCACGCTTTTTAAGCGATAATGCCAAATCAGCATCCTCAACCTTCTGGCGAAGTGTTTTTTTGCTGTCACTATCCAAGGCCAAGTGAACGATTCCTTTTATAAATTTAATCTTTGTAGCATACGCGTTTCTGGTAAAAGAGAAATAACCTTGTCACGAGTGAGTAACAAATGAATATAACTCCTAATATTGTCATTTTAACAGGTGCAGGCATATCGGCTGAATCGGGGCTGGAAACCTTTCGTGGTAGCGATGGTACATGGAATAAATATAAAGTTGAAGATGTTGCAACACCCGAAGGTTTTGCACGCTCGCCGGATCTCGTCAATAATTTCTATAATAAGCGCCGTCATGATGCTGCTCATGCCCTCCCCAACAAGGCTCATCTTGCTCTTGCAAAACTGGAAAAGAATTTTCCGCACTCTTTTTTACTCGTTACACAGAATGTCGACGATTTACATGAACGGGCGGGATCAAAAAATGTTCTACATATGCATGGCACTCTCAACCATGTTCTATGCCTTTCTTGTCATGAACGAGCCGAATGGAAAGGTGATGTAACGGCGGAAAGTATCTGTCCGCATTGTCATGCGAAAGCGAGTCTCAGACCCGATATCGTCTGGTTCGGTGAAATTCCTTTTTATATGGAAAAAATCGAAAAGGCATTGTCTCAAGCCGACATTTTCGCAGCTATCGGAACATCCGGCCTCGTCTATCCGGCAGCCGGTTTTGTTGGCCTTGCACGACAAGCAGGTGCAGAATGTTTCGAAATTAACCTCGCTTCCAATCCGGCTACTTATGAATTATTCGACGACGTTATTTCCGGACCTGCAACAAAAACAGTTCCCGATTTTGTGGAAAATCTTATCGAAAAATACAGTCAAATGACAGATTGAAAAAGCTAAAAATAGCTGAAACCTGCCCACTCTTTTCTGATATCCGGATATTTTGTTCAGAAGAAATGTCTTCAATTTGGCGGTTTTCCAATCTGTCATCATTTTTGCATGAACCACGCAAAATTTATTCTTCAATCCAATCCTGTTTGAAAAAACAATATCAGATCACGGAAAACAAAAGCCTCCACTTATGGCTTTCTTGTCCGTAAGATAAAATGGAAAGACCTTAAACTTCATTCTTCCGGTAAAATCAGCAGATTTGTTACTGTTTCGGCAGGCCTACAAAGTTGAACACCTTTTGGGCAAACAACAATCGGCCGATTGATGAGTTCAGGGTGATCATGCATCTTGCGGGCAATGACATCGTCTGGCAATGATTCATCATCCAAACCTAACTTTTTATAGGCCGGTTCTTTTGTCCGCAAAAACTCGCGGATGGAAACATTGGCACGGCTGGCTAGCCAAAGAAGCATTTCCGGTGTCGGTGGCGTTTTCAGATATTCGATAATATGGGGTTCATACCCCATAGCCCGCACAAGACCGACCACGTTGCGCGAGGTTGCACAACGCGGGTTATGATAAATAATAACATCGGTATTTTGCATGAATTGACCCTTTATTGACATAAGTGTCGGGAAAAACTTGGTTAGTACGAGAGGACGATATTGGTGATAATATTCTATCTGCCCTCTTTCCGATAAATTGTTTTGAATTCCCGTTTTGTTGTTTCTGACGTTCGGTATAAACTTTGTCGAACAGTTTTATAGTTCTTGTCAATAGAACTCGTGACAGGTGATTTTCACACAATATCAAAATAAATTTGGCAAAAGCGCTCCGCCATTGCCGCCCATTGAAAACATTTCCGCAACATTCCCGCGCATTTTTGTTCCGGAGTTACTTTATGAAGAAAGAGCAAACAAAATAATCTCGGGGTAGCAATCGGTTGATTCAATAACAATAATTGTCAGACACAAGCGCCAAGAAACGAGACTACAAAGCCGGAAACAAGAATAGAAAGAAAGGTCGGATTTGATTTGAATGGTGCGGGTGGTCGGAATCGAACCGACACTCCTTTTGGGAACCAGATTTTGAGTCTGGCGCGTCTACCAGTTCCACCACACCCGCATCGATGAAGTGAGGACACAAACCATGTGTCACGGATTTGTTGAGTTATATTAAGAACCGAGGTCTCGTCAACTGCCTTACACACAATTATCTTAAAAAATTTTGTTTAAGCTACTGGATTAACGCTTTAACCATCTTTAGAGATAACTTGATAGACGAGGAACAACAAAATGCTCAAAAAGCTCGGAGAGTGGACTTTATCTCTGGCAGGCCGCCGATCAGCCGAATACTGGCTGGCATTTATTGCTTTTGTAGAGAGTTCTGTTTTCCTCATTCCGGCAGATGTTCTGTTCATCCCGATGTCACTTATCAATAAAGAAAAAACCTACCGCTATGCATTCATTGCGTCACTTTTTTCTGTTCTCGGCGGAATATTGGGATGGCTTATCGGCCATTTTGCTTACGAAGGAATAGCCAAGCCGGTACTTGAATTTTACGGAAAATTTGAGACTTTTGAGGCGTTGCGCAGCAATACCAGCATGGAAATCATTCTGTTATTGCTGATCACATCAGGCATATCCCATCTTCCACCAATCAAAGTCGTTACGATTCTTGCCGGTGTTGTGGGAATGAATATATGGATTTTCATCCTTTCGGCAATCATCACACGCAGTGCGCGATTCTATTTTCTGGCCTGGCTCATAAGCCGTTATGGTGCAACCATGCTCGAATATATCCTGCCAAGATTAAAATGGATAATCGCCATTGCTTGCTCCGTTTTGATAATTGGCTATATTTTGTATAAAATACTGGTCTAAGGGGATTTGTTTTGATTAGTTTTGCCTCGCCCATCTATCTATCCGGAAGGCTTCAAACAATTCTTTCCTGTTTGATATTGGCCTTGATGGTGATTGCTATTGGAACCGCACTCGGTTTCGAACATATTGGCGGCTATATGCCATGCAAATTGTGCCTTGAAGAACGTATTCCCTATTATACCGGTATACCTTTAATGATCATAACCTTGGCTTTGTCGCTCACAGGAAAGCCGGGTTTTCTCATCCGTTTACTCTTTTTGATTACCGCTTTTCTTATGATTTATAATCTCGGTTTATCGATCTACCATGCCGGTGCGGAATATAAATTCTGGCAAGGCCCGACAGATTGTTCGGCGGCCGCTACAGCCATTACTTCCGACGCAAATGATCTACTGGCAAATCTGAACAGAATACGACCACCATCTTGTGACACTGCAGCCGGTTATTTTCTGGGTCTTTCATTTGCCGGTTGGAATGCTGTATCAAGTCTCTTTCTAGCCTTTCTTGCTCTTGTCGGCACTTTTTGTGCATACCAAAAAAATGGTGAACATTAAGCCCGTCCGGTTACGTTTCGCACCTAGCCCTAACGGCTATCTCCATCTCGGTCACGCCTATTCGGCGCTGGTCAACAAACATATCGCTCGAATATTGGAGGGTGAACTTGTTTTGCGCATGGAAAACATTGATATAACACGCTGCAAAACATATTATGAAAATGCGATTGTGGAAGACCTTTCATGGCTGGGTGTAGATTTCCAAAAACCTTTTCGGCGACAATCGGAACATTTTGCAGACTATCAAAAAGCACTTGATGAACTTGAAAAACTCGGTCTTGTCTATCCTGCATTTTTAACGCGGGGTGAAGTAAAAGAAAAAATTGTTGCAGCCAGGCGGGAGGGCAAAAATTGGCCACGAGACCCCGATGGAGTGCCGCTTTATCCAACCGATGAACGTACACTTTCGAAAGCAAAAGCTCGCAAAATGATTGCCGAAGGTATGCCTTTTTCGTGGCGGCTTAACATGGATCTTGCATTGCGTTTTTCAGGCAAAGATCTCTATTGGTATGAATTTCATGGCAATCAAACAAAGAAAATTATTGCTCATCCCGAACTTTGGGGCGATGTCATCATTGCACGTAAAGACATACCGACAAGCTATCATTTATCGGTTGTTGTTGATGATGCTCTCCAGCATATCAGCCATGTTGTCAGAGGCAATGATCTGTTCCAGGCCACTTCTGTCCATCGGCTCTTGCAGACAATTCTTGGTTATGAACCACCACTTTATTACCACCATCCGCTTGTTCTTGGTCACGACGGACACAAATTGTCCAAATCCAACAAGGACACAAGTTTGCGTTCACTCCGTGAGAAAGGATTGACTGCGAACGATATTCTTGCTCTTTTGCCGGAAATTTAACCATTGCTATCATGCCCCCTCTTTCCACGCTTTTAAAAAGCGACTAGGGTTTCCAATCATAATATTCGATGGGTTTTAAAAATGATTACCATTAGACCGGCTGAAGAACGTGATCTGAAAGCCATCACTGATATTTATAACGATGCGGTAGAGAATACTCTCGCTATCTGGAATGAAAAAACCGTCGATATTGATAATCGGCGGGAATGGTTGAAAACACGCAATGCTTCCGGATATCCGGTATTGGTTGCTGTGGATGATGGCAAGACAATTGGCTATGCGAGCTACGGACCGTTCAGACCTTTCGAAGGATATCGCTATTCGGCTGAAATATCCATTTATATTGAAAAGACCCAACGCGGAAAAGGAATCGGCAAAAAACTTCTAGCGGCTTTGATCGCACATGCCGAACAAAACCATATTCATGTTCTCATTGCGGGCATTGAAGCGGGTAACAAAGCATCTATCGCCATCCATAAGGCGTTCGGCTTCACAATAACCGGACACATGCCAGAAGTTGGCACAAAAGCCGGACAGTGGCTCAACCTTGTATTGATGCAACGGATTCTCTGACACGTTACCAGCCGGTCGGGAACGTTTCAAACAAATCTCTCGTACCATTGAAGATATCAAGGTCGATAAAA
>CAMLLT010000135.1 GCA_946480935.1 uncultured Bartonella sp.
TTCAGCCGATACATATTGGTCGCCGTTCAAAATCGTACCGGCTCCGACAATGGCATCAGGCACATCTTCCGAAACCGCATGGATGGCATCAAGCGCTGCGGGGGTACGCAATGTGATTTCGATAGCTTTCAGCCCCCCTTCAACAAGGGCACGTGCAACCGGCACTGCATCTCCCAATCGTTCAATAACAAGAACCGGAATAACACTTTGTCCGAGCAGAATAGGTAAAAGACGTTCGGTCTTCTGAGACATTATCGTTCTCCAAAAAGCTTTTTTAATTCTTATAAGCGTAAGCCAAGCTTTAGAAAAGAGTGTTCGGACAAGTTTCCTATCGGCTTTGTCAAAAATACTTAGAGTTAAAGTGATACCGGAGTTTCACGCAATAACGGATAAAACACGTGAATTCGGATGAACACGTAAAAAGCACGGATTGAAATGATTGATTTCCCGAAAAGCCGGATAGTTGCGAATATATCAGCTTTCTGCAAAAGGCTATTCATCCCGAAACCTCAAAATAAAATCACCTTCTGCCCAAAAAGGTTCGCAGAAATTGCTGACGCCCGTTTTCTCTTCGAACTTGTAATAGGGCGAGCGGGCGCTATCTAACTTTTTCAAAGAAGCGGGAGTTTCACGAAACGGAGACGACAATGATTGACCCTAAACAGATTTTTTCGGATTTGCTGAAGTTTGACAATACCGCTTCCCCTGATAATACAGCTTCCCCTGATAATACCGCTTTCAAAGACAGTGCAAACAAACCGGCTTCTTCCGCACCATCTTCGACCTTTTCGGTCGTCGATCTCTTGAGCGGACTTTTTGGTGGCAACGAAAAAGGCAATATTCTTGAAGGTTTGATAAAAGGCGGTGGCTTGGCGGCGATTGCCAGTGTTGCCTTCAATGCATTGAAAAACTTCGAGAAGCATGACGCCAATGCCAATTCGAAAGTGGATATGACAGAAATCGGTCAAACCGGTGCTGACCATAATGGCGATTTTGCCCTGACATTGGTTCGGGCAATGATAACGGCTGCCAAAGCTGACGGCCATGTTGATGACAAGGAGCGCGAGCTGATACAAAACAAGATTGCAAGTTCCGGAATTGACCAGAAAACGGCTTCCTTTTTGATGGATGAATTGAACAAGCCGGTTGATCTCGACAATCTCGTCAGCAATGTGAATACAGACGAACAAAAAACCGAACTTTATGTGGCTTCCCGTATGACACTTGATCCGGATAAGCCGGATAATCGCCAATATCTTGATAATCTTATGGATAAACTCGGACTTCCAAAAGATCTCGAACAACATATCGAACAGGCAATTGTCAGCTTTTTACGCTAGTTTTCTGGTAATGTTCATTGTCGGTTGTCGTGAGCAAAAAACTTTAAAGCAAAGGCGCGGCTAAAATATTGCTGTTAAAAATGTTGAATCCTGTTCATGAAGCAGAATGCATGTAACTGGCCTCATCCTCTTTTTTACGGGGCTTCCTTTTACTCGCTTCTCTTTACTCGCTCCTTTTGAATGGCCGGAAATAACCCGAACAAATCAATAGCCGGAACAATTTTCGCTATTAGGGCACGAATGTCTATCAGAGGTTTAAGGATTTTTGTGGCTGAAAAATCGGGACTGTTTTTTAAAGTAGTGGTTTGATCGGGCATTTTGTTTCGATTTGCCCGATTTTTCCTTGAAACTTCCGGTTCAAAGGAGAGGTTTTTTATTCAATGGATGGGCGTGTTTCACAAGTCGGAAGTGCCAATTTTTGTTTTGCCTTTCTATTCATAGGTTTTGAACCATTCGACCAGATAGTCGATAAACATGCGCACTTTTGCCGGTAAATAACGCTTTTGCGGATAGACAATGTAAAGGCCTGCACCGTCTGTCATAAAATCATCAAGAACGGTTTTGATAAGGCCATTACTCAATTCTTCTTCGGCTATAAAACGTGGAATTTTGGCAAAGCCTATACCGGCAATGGCAGCCCGCTTTATAATGACCGGACCGTTTACCGCCATGCGTCCGGAAACGGCAACCGAAAAGGTGCTGCCTTCTTTATCCTTGAATACCCAGTGGTCGGAATTCAGGCTGTTCCGGTCGACAAGACAGGGAAGTGTTTTAAGATCACGCGGCAATTTTGGAACGTTTGTCGCCTTCAGGAGTTCGGGAGAGGCGACGACAACCGAACGTATATCCATGAGTTTTCGTTGAATGAGGGAGGAGTCCGGCATGTCGGTAATGCGGATTGCGAGATCAAAACCTTCATTGACCAGATCGACGAACCGGTCATCAAGGCTGATATCAAGGTAAATATCCGGATAAGCTGATAGAAAATCGATGAGTGATTGACCAATCGGCGCATCGGCAAAGGTGCGCGACGTACCGATTTTTATGCGCCCGCGTCGGGTCTTGCTGGAATCGGTAATTGTGTCATTGAGATCGTCAAGTTCCTTGATAATCTCCAAAGCACGAAGGTAATAAGCGTGGCCCGCTTCTGTTAAAGATAATTGGCGGGTTGTCCGGTTCAAAAGGACAGCGCCCAATTCGTCTTCAAGTTCATGAACATGTTTTGAAAGGAGCGCTTTCGATTTGTGTGTCTTGCGCGCGGCCGCCGAAAAACCGCCGGCTTCGACCACTTCTATAAAACCCCGTATTCTCGTTAATAGTCCCAAGAGTTTTACCCCTTTCCGAAAGGTTCGCCCAAAAGCCGTTTCTTTTTTAAAAAAACTTGGAGGCTCACTTTCAATAACAGAAACACTTGGCTTTTAACAACGGCCGGTTTTTCGGAAAATAAGCCCTGTTTTTCCGAGCCCTGTTTTTCCGAGCCCTGTTTTTCCTTGTCAATGCCACCGGTTTTGTGTTGCAAATAACAGATTGGTCAATATTGCAACGACTTAAATAAAATTGCGTGAAAGGCGAAAAAAAATATTGAAAGGAGAGTCGGTTGCGCTTATATGTTTCTTTGCCCAAAGTCGCACGTGCCTGTGGGTGTCCGCCGGTCCTCGAATGGTGAGAAAAACCGGTACGGTACCTGGACCTAACCGCTCCAGTCATTCTTACGGCCAACCGGAAGAATGGGGACATCTTGAAGCAACGACGGTGCGGGCCTTTCTGGTGTCTTTCGGCTGTCCAAAAGTCGAAATTACTGAAGAGGCACACCTCATTGCCTTCCGTGCGGATGCGGTTTTCGTTATTCCAATCAAAAGGCAGACAAAGCGGAGCAATGCGTTAGCGCGCTGTTCCATCGCCGCAAGTTTTATAGAGTTTTTTCCGGTACCTCCAATAACCGGTTGAAACGAATATAGACCTTGCACTTTGTCCATGGGCTGATCGTGACTGATGCCACGAGAAGCAAGATGTAGGGAACCCGAAAGGTTTCCTAAGGAGAACCGAAATGGCAACTCAACGTATTCGTGATTTCCTCGCAACACGACGCCCTGAAGGCCCGTGCATGATTCTGGATCTTGATGTGGTGCGTGAAAACTATGAAGGCTTTGTCAAAGCACTTCCCCAATCACGCATTTTTTATGCAGTAAAAGCTAATCCGGCACCGGAAATTCTACGTTTGCTGGTGTCGCTTGGTTCGTCTTTCGATACAGCCACTGTCGCCGAAATCGAAATGGTGCTTGATGCCGGTGCAACACCGGATCGTATTTCTTTCGGTAACACCATCAAAAAAGAGCGCGACATTGCCCGCGCTTATGAATTGGGTGTTTCACTTTATGCAGTCGACTGTGTCGAGGAAGTTGAAAAAGTTGCTCGTGCTGCACCCGGTGCGCGTGTTTTCTGTCGCGTTTTGACAGATGGTGAAGGTGCCGAATGGCCGCTTTCACGCAAATTCGGTTGTGTGCCTGAAATGGCTGTTACGGTTTTGCGCCGTGCCCATGAATTGGGATTGCAAGCTTATGGCGTTTCTTTCCACGTCGGTTCACAGCAGACTAATTTGAAGGCTTGGGATCGTGCTTTGGCAGATGCTTCCAAAGTTTTCAGAACATTGGCCAAGGAAGGCATTATATTGAAACTTGTTAATATGGGCGGTGGTTTCCCGACACGTTATTTGAAAGACGTGCCATCGGCTCAGGCTTATGGCTTGGCAATTTTTGATAGCCTTTCAAAACATTTCGGCAATCGTATTCCCGAAACAATCATCGAACCGGGTCGCGGTATGGTCGGCAATGCCGGTGTTATCCGCTCGGAAGTTGTACTGGTTTCCAAAAAATCGGACAATGACAAATTGCGCTGGGTTTATCTGGATGTCGGCAAATTCAACGGCCTTGCCGAGACAATGGATGAAGCCATCCGCTATCCGATTGAAACAGCAAAAGACAGTGATGAAAAAGTGCCTTGTGTGCTTGCCGGACCAACCTGTGATTCCGCCGATGTCATGTATGAAAAAACACCTTATCCTTTGCCGATTTCACTCACTGTCGGTGATGAAATCCTGATTGAAGGAACCGGTGCTTATACAACAACCTATGCTTCTGTAGCTTTTAACGGTTTCGAGCCGATCCGGTCTTATGTCATCTGATAGGTCAAAACCCGATATAAGCAGCAATTTGCGCCCGTAGTTTTCTGCGGGCGTTTTTTTATCATTCGGCTTTAATCCTGCCCATGTAAGATATTTGAAAGAAGGATGTCATTTTAGAGAAAAAATCTTGATGATGATCATCAAGCGAATGATTACAAATTTTTCCAATCTTTTTTTTAAAATCGAAAAAGCCCTTCTATTTTCTTGTCCATCCGGTTTTTTACGTGAAGATATTTCCGGAGCAGGGTCTGAGATTGACTGACTAAAAAGCGATAATAGTCGTGCGAAAGGATGATAGTTTGGAAAGGGGGGCAGTTAGTCGCAGTCAAGTGCAACATGTTGCGCTAATTTTTAAATGACAAATTTTTGTGCCCGCATGTGTGAATAAGTGAAAAATTCAAAAAGGATTTTCTTATTCAAGTTCCGATTGCGAGAAAACGGGTTAGCTATTTTTTGCGGTTCATTTTTCCGGCAATTGCCGCGTTCAAAATGGCAAGCGCCGTTTTTTTGGTGAGACGAACAGAAGTTTCGTCGGACCCTTGGTCTTCGACCGCGACACTTTCAATCAAGGCTTTGTCTTTTGCCTTGATTTTTTGGTCCTTTGTCAGGCCTGCCAATTTTGTCGGGACATTGGCGGCTTTCCGTAAATTCAACAAATGGCGGATAAAGCCGTTAAAACCACCTTTTATATTGAGGCGCTCGGCAAGTGTCGCAATTCTATTGCCGATGGCCGACTGGTTATAGGCCATGACATAGGGCAAAAGCACACCTGCTGTCATGCCGAAATGGGTCTGATAGCGGTTACCTATCGAACGCGCGAGAGCATTGGTAATGCCGAAGCCTTTTTTTGCTGCAAGCGCGCCGGTGAGCGAAGCCGACAACAGGGCAATTTGTGCTTCATTATTTGAAGGGTCGCTCACGGCTTTCGGCAAATGATTAAAGATCAAACGGACTGTTTCGAGTGCCAGAGCATCAAAAACAGGATTGAATGTGGGGATGCACCAGCTATCAATCGCATTGGTAAGTGCATTCATGCCGGCACCGGAAATGAAGCTTGCAGGCGCAGTTCCTGTCAAAAGTGGATCGGCAACAACAAATGTCGGTGTTAAACGTTTGTCATAAAACGTAAAACCGGTATTGTTTGCATTATCTATCAAATAGGCATTGTCACTGATTTCGGCTCCGCTTCCGGCAAGCGTTGGCAGTGCGATCAGTGGCGCGAGCGCTGTGTGAGGGGAAGGAACTTCAAGTGTTTTGACACTGGCACCTTGAGCACAAAACAGGCGGGTCATTTTTGCAAGATCCATTGTAGCGCCGCCGCCAAAGGCGAGGATAGCATTAAAACCGCCACTCAAATAAAGGCGCACAGTCAATTCCAATGTTTCACGCGTTGCTGTTCCATCAAGTGAAGAAAAGACGCCGAATGGCAATTTGAGCTTATCGATACGTTTGAGCAGTTTTTTCAATGCCGGTGATTGGCTAAGGCCACGATCTGTCAAAACCATGATGGCTTCAACACCGGTTTTCTCAAAAACAGTGCCAAGTGCTGCAAGACTTTTGGGCGCTAGCAGAATATCGGTTGGAAATGTCCATTCAGCGGTAATTGTCATAAATTATATTTACGCGAGAAGAATAAAAAAAGCAAAACTCTAGATCGGGTTTTGCCTTTTTTCCAATGTTTCCTGCGTTAATGGCCGCCGACTGCGCCACTTAATGTCTTCGGCTTTTTCACAGCAAAGACCAGAAGTGTCAAAATTGC
>CAMLLT010000136.1 GCA_946480935.1 uncultured Bartonella sp.
TTTCAGGAAGTGGACCCAATTCGGGCATTTCATTCAAGCCGGTCAGTCAAATTATTGTATTTAAGAATGGGCTAGAAATCCGGTTCCGGTTTGTGTTCTCATCATTCAAGAACTCTGATTCTGTATCAAAGGCATGAAGCCGGTTTTTCAGCTTTCTTTGTAAAGTGATGAATGTCTATTCCGCAAATGGAGGAAATTTTTGGCAAAGATAACATTGATTCTTGGCGGGACGCGTTCGGGAAAGTCGGTTTTTGCCGAAAATTATGTGTTGTCTGCCAATAAAGTACCGGTCTATCTCGCAACCGCAGAAATTTTCAATGAAGAGATGAAAAAACGGGTCGACATGCATCGCTCACGCCGCGAGATGGGCTGGATCAATGTTGAAGAACCGATTGATATTATGGGCGAGATCGCAAAACATAATAGTGAACAAAAGATTGTTCTTGTTGATTGTCTCAGCGTTTGGCTTGGCAATCTATTGGAGCATCACCGGAACGTTGAAACAGAAATCGTAAAGCTGGTCGATGGTCTTGCGGGACTTGAGGTCGAAACGGTTTTTGTTTCGAGCGAGGTAGGGCTTGGCATTGTGCCGGACAACAAGCTTGCGCGTGAATTTAGTGATTATGCCGGTCTCATGAACCAGAAAATTGCAACTATTGCAGAAACGGTGTTTTTTGTTGCGGCTGGTCTGCCGCTTAAATTGAAAGGCTAAGTTTGATGTCGGAACAAAAATTTTTACAAAGCAAAATCCCAACCACCGTCATAACCGGATTTTTGGGTTCCGGAAAAACCACGATGATAAGGCATTTATTGGAAAACGCACAAGGCAAACGCATTGCTCTCATCATTAATGAATTTGGCGAGCTTGGCGTGGATGGCGGTTTGCTCAAAGGCTGCGGTCTTGATAATTGCCACGATGATGATCTCATTGAACTCAATAATGGATGCATCTGTTGCACGGTTGCCGAAGAATTTATTCCGACTATGACGAAACTTCTCGAACGTGAGGATAGACCCGATCATATTGTGATCGAAACATCCGGTTTGGCACTTCCCC
Source organism: uncultured Bartonella sp. (assembly GCA_946480935.1). GTDB lineage: Bacteria > Pseudomonadota > Alphaproteobacteria > Rhizobiales > Rhizobiaceae > Bartonella. The sequence continues at coordinate 1,058 of CAMLLT010000136.1, forward strand.
AGCCGCTTGTTGCAGCCTTCAATTGGCCTGAAATCAAAACACAGGTGACCGTTGACGGGGTGATTACCGTGATTGACGCTCCGGCTGTGGCCGAAGGCCGGTTTGCCGATGATATTGACAAAATCAATGCCGAACGGGCCGAGGATAGTTCGATTACCCATGAAAGCCCGCTTGAAGAATTGTTTGAAGACCAAATTCATGCGGCTGATCTCATTGTCCTCAACAAGGTCGATCTTATCGACGAGGACACGCTCGACGAAGTGCGCAATATCATTTCAAGCCATAGCGACAGAGTTCCCCAAATGGTCACATCGAGTTTCGGCAGCATTGGAACCGATCTTATATTGGGGCTTGGCGTCGGTACCGAGAGCGATATTGAAAACCGCAAATCCCACCATGAATTGCATCATGCAAATGGCGTTCCGCATAATCACGACGAATTCAAAAGCTTTGTCGTTAACGCACCATCCATCCATGATCCCAAGGCTTTGATCGAGCGGTTGAAAACGATCATTGAAGAAAATGATATTTTGCGGCTCAAAGGCTTTGTCAATGTAGTGGGAAAACCGATGCGTCTTGTTGTTCAAGCCGTCGGTCAGCGGATTGATTCCTATTTTGATCGTCCCTGGCAAAAAAACGAAGAGCATAAAAGCCATCTTGTTGTTATCGGTCTTCACGAAATCGACGAGGAGAAGGTGCGCAAAACTATTGAAGCGCTTGATGTCTGATGCATTTGCTTCTTGCCCAGAAGGGAACCATAGCTGAACAGGACAAGGCGATTGATCTTGGACAATCGCCTGCCGATGTTATTTTTCTTTCGGCGGCTGATACCGAATTGGCAAGCCTTTCGGTCGCAAAAGCGGCGTTGAAGAAAACAACGTCTTCGCTAAGGCTTGTCAATTTGCTTTCGCTTTCACACCCGATGTCGGTCGACACCTATGTCGAAAAAACCGCATCATATGCGAAATTGATTGTGTTGCGCGTGATAGGTGGCGAAAGTTATTGGCCTTATGGCTTGCAAGTTCTCCACTCGCTGGCACTGGAAAAGAATATCAAACTGGTGGTCTTGCCAGGTGACGATAAAATAGACGAAAATTTGCAAAAATTTTCCACTGTTGCCGAAGAGGATTGCCGCAATCTTTGGCACTATCTTATTGAAGCGAGTGCGCAAAATATGCGCTCCTTTCTTGAATATTGCGATTATTTGCTAGGCCGCCACGAAAAGCCGGTCGAGGCGATCCCCTTGATGAAGGCAGGTCTCTGGTCACCGGATGACCCGCCGTTAACTATTGATGATCTCGTAAAACGTCACAATGCCACCCATAAACCGGTTGTAGCAATCTGTTTTTATCGCGCATTGGTGCAGAGCGGGCAAACAGCGAGCGTGGAAGCGCTCATTAACGCTCTTCAAAAACGCGGCTTAATTGCGCTACCGATTTTTGTTTCAAGTCTCAAAGATGAATTGAGTGTCGCAATTGTCGATTCAATTTTTGACCGGCTTTCGCCCGATATTGTATTGAATGCAACGGGCTTTGCGGTTTCAAACGGGCATACGGGACGAAAACCTACTGTCCTTGAAAAACGCGGTGCAATGGTTTTGCAGGTGGTTTTTGCCGGAAGCAGCAAAGAGCAATGGGAAAAAGATGGGCGTGGATTGACCGCCCGTGATCTCGCCATGAATGTTGCGCTTCCGGAAGTTGATGGACGCGTATTTACCCGCGCTGTGTCTTTCAAATCGGCAGTGGAATTTGATGACGAGACAGAATGTAATGTTGTCGTCCATAAACCTTTGAAAGACAGGGTCGACTTTGTTGCAGAGCTCACAAAAAACTGGGTAAGACTGCGCAACAAGAAGCCGGAAGAGCGCCATATTGCCATTGTCATGGCCAATTATCCCGGTGGCGATGGCCGCTTGGGGCACGGTGTCGGGCTTGATACACCGGCAGCCATGATTGTGACGCTTAATGCCATGAAAAACCAAGGCTATGAAATAGAAAATATTCCGGAAAATGGCAATGAGCTCATGCGGTTGATGATTGAAGGTCCAACCAATGAAGGGGTGAAGGGAAGGATAGTGCGGACAGCGCTTTCTTTGAGTCTTTACAAGAAGTTCTTTCAATCACTTGATAAAAAGATTCAAGATGAAGTGACTGCACGTTGGGGTGCGCCGGAAGACGATGCCTATGTGGTTCAAAATGGATTGGCCTTGCCGGTTTTAATGTTGGGGGAAACGGTTGTCGGATTACAGCCGGAACGCGCATTCGGAATGGATGCAAAGCAAGTCTACCACGCACCCGACATTGTCCCCACCCATCATTACCTTGCATTCTATTTCTGGCTCCGGTTTGTTTATAAAGCCGATGCCATTATTCATATGGGTAAACACGGCAATCTTGAATGGCTTCCGGGAAAAGCTTTGGCACTCTCGAAGCATTGCTATCCCGAAATAGCTCTAGGACCGATGCCGCATATCTACCCGTTTATTGTCAACGACCCCGGTGAAGGAACACAGGCAAAACGACGCTCTTCCGCCGTTATCATTGACCATCTGACCCCGCCTTTGACACGCGCGGAAAGTTATGGCCCGTTAAAAGATCTAGAGGGGCTTGTTGATGAATATTACGAGGCGTCGGGCGTTGACCCGCGTCGTCTCGTAAAGCTCAAAGGCGAAATACTTGATCTGGTGCGGCTTACCGGTCTCAATCATGATGCCGGAATTGAAGACCATGATAGCGATGATCTGGCACTTGAGAAACTTGATGCCTTTTTGTGTGATCTTAAAGAATTGCAAATCAGGGACGGGCTACATATTTTTGGCAAAGCGCCTTCCGGCGAACAATTGGAAAATCTCCTTGTTGCAACGGCGCGTGTCCCTCGTGGCGAGGGAGAAAACGGCAGTTTACACCGCGCTATAGCCGATGATCTCGGCCTTGCTTTTGATCCGCTTGATTGTGTTTTTTCAGAAAAATGGCAAGGTGAAAAGCCTGAAATATTGAAGGGCATGACCGACAGCCTATGGCGCACAAAAGGCGACACGGTTGAACGCATCGAGCTTCTGGCGCTGGCGCTGGTTTCCGGAAAGATCACCCTTCCTCAAAACTTCACGAAAACAGCGCCAATTCTTAAAAATATTGAAGAAACATTGCGGCCATTGATTTTAAGTTGCGGCAAGGCGGAAATTCACGGGCTTTTAACCGCTCTTGACGGGCACTTTGTCGAACCGGGGCCATCCGGTGCCCCGACACGCGGGCGGCCGGATGTATTTCCGACGGGGCGAAACTTTTTTTCGGTCGATACAAGAGCAGTGCCCACACAATCGGCTTGGCAATTGGGTAAAAAATCGGCCGAGCTTCTCATTATCCGCTATGTTCAGGATCACGGTGATTGGCCGAAGGCTTTCGGCCTCACCGCTTGGGGAACCGCCAATATGCGCACCGGTGGCGATGATATTGCGCAGGCTCTGGCACTTATCGGCGTCAAACCTTTGTGGGATGCGGCATCCCGCCGTGTGACCGGTGTTGAAGTTATTCCGGTAGCAGTTCTTGGAAGGCCACGTGTCGACGTAACATTAAGGATTTCCGGTTTCTTCCGCGATGCATTTCCCGAACAGATAGCCTTGTTCGATCAGGCGGTGCGTCTCGTTGCCTCGCTTGACGAGGAGGAAGAGGATAATCCACTCCATGCGCATTATTTGAAAGACGTAAAAACGCTCACAGAAACCGGAAAGAGCACAAAAGAAGCGGAAAGAGAAGCCGGTTTTCGTGTTTTCGGTGCTCGTCCGGGTGTTTATGGAACCGGCGTTCAGGAGCTTCTCGACAAGGGCGAATGGAACGACCGTAACGACCTTGGTAAAGCATGGATTGCCCATTCTTCTTTTGCTTACGGTAAGGAAGACGGTGTTGCCGCACAAAATATGCTTGAAAACCGGCTTCATCATATCAATGCCGTTGTCCAAAATCAGGATAATCGCGAACATGATCTTCTCGATTCCGGTGAATATTATGCCTTTGAAGGGGGCATGGCTTCGGCAGTCGCCGATAAGCAGGGTGCTTTTCCGAAAGTCTATCACAATGATATGTCGCGCCCAGAACGGCCAATGATAAAAACTTTGCAGGAAGAAATCGGGCGGACACTCCGCGGGCGGGCTGTTAATCCGAAATGGATAGAGGGGGTTATGCGACACGGCTTTAAAGGTGCTGTCGAAATGGCTGCAACTGTCGACTATCTCTTTGCTTTTTCGGCTACAACAAATGCCGTATCCAACGAACAATTCGAGGCGATTTATAATGCCTATATCGACGATGAAACGGTGCGGAATTTTTTGATCGGGAACAATCCTGCAGCTTTAAGAGAAATGGCACATAAACTTGAACAGGCAATCCGGAGAGAGTTATGGAAACCGCGCTCCAATTCTGCTTTGTTTGAACTGGAAGAACTACAGAAAGGCTCGATAACATGGACGCCAAGGAAAAGCTGACGGAAGCGGAATTGAATGCCCGTCATGCCGAAAAAATGAAAAAGAAAGATGCCGCGCGCAAAAAAATAGAAGCCGGTAAAACCAAAGAAAAAGGCCTTCTCATTGTTCATACGGGCAAGGGCAAAGGCAAGACAACGGCCGCTTTCGGTATGGTTTTTCGTGCTCTCGGCCAGAATATGAAGGTTGGGGTAGTGCAGTTTGTCAAGGGATTGCGCCAAACCGGCGAGCGTACCGCACTTGAAAAATTTGGCGATCAGGTACGCGTTTATGCCCATGGCGAAGGCTTTACATGGGAAACGCAGAATCGTGAAAAAGACATTGCCGAAGCGCGAAAAGCATGGGACATTGCCAAAGAGATGATCCTCGATGACACCACGGATATGGTGCTTTGTGACGAGTTGAATATCGTATTGCGCTATGATTATCTACCATTGGAAGAAGTGCTTGATGTATTATCGAAGCGACCTTTCATGAAACATGTTATCATTACCGGTCGCAATGCACGAAATGAATTGATTGAGGCTGCCGATCTGGTAACAGAAATGGAATTGGTCAAACACCCGTTCCGTTCCGGCATAAAAGGACAGAAGGGGATTGAATTCTGATGACCGCTACCTGGCAGTTCTGGGCATTTCTTTCAGCAATTTTTGCAGCTTTAACAGCTATTTTCGCAAAAGTCGGTATAAGCGGTATCAATTCCGATTTTGCCACTTTGATAAGAACAATTGTTAT
>CAMLLT010000137.1 GCA_946480935.1 uncultured Bartonella sp.
AATTGATAGCAACCAACTTGGATAAAAGAAATAATCAACGTCTATTAAAGAGGACAATTGCCAAAACAATATGTGGACAAGTTGTTTCGCATTGTCGCCATGGTAAAATCCGGCCGGCTGATGTCAATTATTGCAACGGTACCGAAGATTTTTAGGAAGAGATTTTCGAATTCATGCAACAAAATAAACTTTCCGAAGCACAGAATGCATGGCTTGCCGCTTTGTGTTGGATGAGTTACAAACCAGCAATCCTTCAATTGCGTAGTAATTTAGCGGCAGGAATAAAATGGCAGATAGACAGGTAAAGACGATAGCGCGTGTTCCTCGTGGTTTTGTTGATCGCACGAGTGCGGAACTCCATGCCGCAGAAAAAATGATGTCGGTTATCCGCAATGTCTACGAGCTTTACGGATTTGAGGCCGTCGAAACGCCGATTTTTGAATATACAGATGCGCTGGGAAAATTCCTGCCCGATCAGGATCGTCCGAATGCCGGTGTTTTTTCTATTCAGGATGATGATGAACAGTGGATGTCATTGCGATATGACCTGACAGCGCCACTTGCACGTTATTTCGCTGAAAATTTTGAAAGTCTGCCAAAGCCCTATCGCAGTTATCGTGTCGGCTGGGTCTTCCGTAACGAGAAGCCGGGACCCGGCCGTTTTCGCCAATTCATGCAGTTTGACGCCGATACTGTAGGAACGCCGACTGTTGCGGCTGATGCCGAAATTTGCATGATGGCAGCCGATACAATGGAACGGCTTGGTATTGATCGTGGTGACTATGTCGTTCGTGTAAACAACCGTAAAATTCTTGATGGTGTATTGGAGCTGGTTGGCCTTCAAGGTGACGATAATGCAGAAAAAAGGCTCACTGTTCTTCGCGCCATTGACAAGCTTGATAAGTTCGGTCCCGAAGGCGTGAAGCTGCTCCTCGGTAAAGGCCGGCTTGATGAAAGTGGTGATTTTACCAAGGGAGCAGAGCTTTCCGATGAAGCGATTGCCAAAGTTCTTTCCTTTATTAATGCCGGTGCTGAAAATGGCAAAGCCACTCTTGATAATCTCTCAAAGGTGGTTGAAGGAAGCAGCCGTGGCAAAGAGGGCGTTGACGAACTACAGGATATGCTGGCACTTTTTACGGCAGCGGGCTATGAAAAACGGATAAAAATTGACCCGTCTGTTGTTCGCGGGCTTGAATATTATACAGGACCGGTTTTCGAGGTCGAATTGTTATTCGATGTTGTCAACGAAGACGGACAAAAAGTTGTTTTCGGTTCCGTTGGTGGTGGCGGGCGTTATGACGGGTTGGTATCGCGTTTTCGCAGCGAACCGGTACCGGCAACCGGCTTTTCAATCGGTGTTTCGAGATTGATGACGGCCTTGAAAAACCTTGGCAAACTTGACCTTGATGAAGCCAGAGGACCGGTTGTCGTTTTGGTGATGGATAAAGACCGGACCTCGCTTGAACGCTATCAGAATATGGTTGCCCGGCTTCGTAATGCCGGTATTCGTTCGGAACTTTATGTTGGTGGGTCGGGCATGAAAGCGCAAATGAAATATGCCGATCGCCGCCATGCCCCTTGTGTTATTATTCAAGGTTCGCAAGAGCGGACAGAAAATCAGGTACAGATCAAGGACCTTGTTGAAGGTGCAAGATTGTCGGCTGAAATTGAAGATAATAAAACATGGCGTGAAAGCCGTCCGGCACAAATTACTGTAGACGAAAACAAAATGGTCGACGCGGTTAAAGAAATTCTCGCCGCGCAAGAACAAAATAGATAGTGTCGAGCGGGAAAAACATGACCGGATGTGAAATAAAAGCCAATGCAATCAAAGAATTTTTTGGCAATAATCATTTACAAACTGTTTCAATTCCGATTTTGCAACCTGCTGAACCGTTTTTGGATATGGCAGGAGAAGATTTGCGCCGCCGCATTTTTATGACCGAAAATGAAAATGGCGACAGTCTGTGCTTGCGGCCTGAATTTACAATTCCTGTCTGTATCGAGCATATTAAAACAGGTGCAACAACGCCACGCCGCTATGCTTATATTGGTGAAGTTTTCAGGCAGAGCCGCTCGGGCGAAAACGGCTTTTATCAGGCAGGCATTGAAGATTTGGGAGATGTTGATGAGGCTAATGCCGATGCACGCACACTTCATGATGCGTCGGCATTGTTACAGCATATATCGACAAATACCGACTATACTATATTCCTGGGCGATCAAAATGTTTTTGCTTCTGTGCTTCAGGGATTGGGGCTTGTTCCGACATGGCAAAAAAGGCTGTTGCGCAGTTTTGGTAATGCCAAACAATTACGCGATCTTTTGCATATTCTGGCTGAACCGAAAAGCGAACAAAGCTTGCCGGACAATCTTATGAAGCTTGTTGACGCACAAGATGAGGCGGCGTTGACAAATTACATAGAGGAAGAAATGCTTGATGCGGGCATTTCTCCGTCGGCAGGACGCAGTCCGACAGAAATTGCAAGACGGCTTTTGGAAAAACAGCTTTTATCTTCAGTAAAACTCACAAAACCGGTTCTGGAAGCTTTGGAAGGATTTTTGGCAATTCGTTTGCCCCTTGATGACGCGGAAGACGCACTTTTTGATTTCGGGAAAAAATATGAATTGGTGAGCGATCAGTTTCTGATGCCGTTCAAGGCGAGAAATCGCGCTTTTTTAAATAAAGGGATCAAGCTTGGAACTGTTGAATATGACGCAGCTTTCGGCCGCCCGCTTGACTACTATACCGGTTTTGTTTTTGAAATTCGCCGGAGTAGTGGTGATGTCGTCATTGGTGGAGGACGTTATAATCGTTTGATGACAATGCTGGGTGCCGATCGACCGATACCGGCTGTCGGTTTTTCGGTTTGGCTTGACAGGCTCACGAAAGATGAAAAAAGCACAACCGGTTTTCGAAAGGGGCAAGGGAAATAGTCATGACAATTACACTTGCACTTCCATCTAAAGGCCGTCTTAAAGATAAGACATTGGAAACATTGAAAACCGCCGGTTATGAGATTGTTCTTGCCGATAATGACCGTAATTATCGGGCGGCTGTTGCTAATGACAAGAATATCGATATCCTTTTTCTATCGGCTTCCGAGATTGCCCGCGAACTCGGCTACGGGAATGTTGATCTCGGGGTTACAGGGCAAGATTTGATAAACGAAACACTGGCTCATCCGGAAACAAAAGTAAAAGTTGAAGTTCCGCTCGGCTTCGGTTTTGCCGATGTGGTGGTGGCTGTTCCTGATGTCTGGCATGATGTTGTAACAATGGCGGACCTTGATGACGTTGCGGCCGAATTTCGTCAAAGACATGGGCGGCGGCTTCGTATTGCAACAAAATTCTGGCGTTTGACACAACAGTTTTTTTCACAAAAACACGGAATACAGGTCTATCGCATTGTTGAAAGCCTCGGGGCAACTGAAGGGGCACCGGCGGCCGGTTCGGCTGATATGATTGTCGATATAACCTCTACAGGAGAAACGTTAAGAGCAAATAAGCTCAAGATATTGGAAGACGGGGTTATATTGAAGTCGCAAGCATCTCTCGTTTCGGCATTGAGAAGCCGCGAGAAGACTGAAGTTCAAGAAGTTATCAAAAAATTGCGCAAAATTGTTCCCGCTCAAAACTAAAATTCGAACGAGATCGGTTGCGGAAACTTGTTTTTGGTAAATCAAACGATAGAATCCAGAGCGTCGATGCCTGTCATATCGAAAAATATAAAAGTCATAAAGACAAGTAATATCACAAGGATAACGGCTGCAATCAGCAAAACAAAAAAACGTGATCTTATACGGCGTTTTTCTATTGATGCTGGATCAGAACTATTGGCTTTGAGATTAGTCGTCATTGCTGGAGTTCAAACGGTCCGGACTCGTTCCTATACCCGGTTCTCGACCCAAATAGCCCAATTCCTGAAGCGATTTTTTTAGAAAAAATTCGACAGCTTCAGCTTCACTTTTTATTTTATGATTATCACGCAGGAAATTTTGCAAGGCTGTCAATGTCTGTGCGTCAAGATTGAACGAAATACCCATATAGACCTCTTGAATAGAAAAGGCCCCTGCCAAGATATGCAGGAGCCTTGATTGATATTATTTCTCGCCCTTGAGGACTTTCAAAATGTTCTGTGGTGAAGATTCACCATAAGGATCGGTTTCGCAGTTATCGGAGAAACCTTTTTCCTCAAACCATTTTTCAACAACGCCATCATTGACGACAGCAGCATAACGCCATGAACGCATGCCGAAACCCAGATTGGATTTGTTGACGAGCATACCCATTTTACGGGTGAATTCGCCATTGCCATCAGGAATAAGCTTGATGTGCTGCAATTTGTTGTGTCTGCCCCAAGCATTCATAACGAAGGCATCATTGACTGCAAGGCAATAGACTTCATCAATGCCAAGCTTTTTGAATTCCGGATAAAGTTTTTCAAAATCCGGCAACTGATAGGTCGAGCATGTTGGGGTAAATGCGCCCGGCAAGGAGAACAATACTACGCGCTTGCCCTTGAAATATTCGTCTGTGTTGACATCTTGCCAACGGAACGGGTTTGAACCCCCAATAGATTCATCACGTACACGCGTATGAAATGTTACATTTGGAACTTTTTGTCCGATCATTAATTTGCTCCTGTATTTTTATATCCTTCGGCCTGTCCGATAAGGCAGGCAGTGTGAGCCGGAATTCACATTAGAAAGGTAAGAGATCGGCCGTTAACTTGCAAGCTCGCCCCCGAAAGATTGATAATTTTATACTCGATATTTTTGGTTAATCGCTTTAAATTGATCACAGTAAAGAACATATGGTGATGAATATGGCGATTTTGACAATTTCTACGACTGCCTTCGATGACCAAAATCCCGGAACTTCCGGATTGCGGAAGAAGGTAAAAGTTTTCCAAAAGCCGAATTACGTCGAAAATTTCATCCAATCTATTTTTAATAGCGTTGGTGATGTTTCCGGGAAACTGTTTATTCTCGGAGGCGACGGGCGATTTTTTAATAAAGAAGTCATCCAGAAAATTCTAAAAATGGCTGCGGCCAACAAAGTCGGCCATATCAAAGTTGGTCTGAACGGTATTTTGTCGACGCCGGCCGCTTCCCATCTTATACGCAAATACAAAGCATTTGGCGGCATCATTCTGTCGGCAAGTCATAATCCGGGCGGGCCATCCGGCGATTTCGGTATCAAATATAATATTTCCAATGGCGGTCCTGCACCGGAAAAGGTGACAAAAGCTATTTTCGAATCTTCAAAAAAAATTGCTTCGTATAAAATAGAAGATTGTGGCGATATCGACATTGCGAAATTGGGAAAGACGCAAATCGGCTCAATGGTTGTCGAAGTTATTGATCCGGTTGTCGATTATGCGAATCTGATGGAAGAATTGTTCGATTTCGATCTCATTCGCAAAGCCATTGCCGGTGGTTTGACATTCCGCTTTGATGCATTGAATGCTGTGACCGGTCCATATGCCCATGAAATTTTCGAGAAACGTCTCGGCATGAAAAAGGGAACAGTTGTGAACGGTACACCGCTTCCCGATTTCGGCGGGCGCCACCCCGACCCCAATCTCGTTCATGCCCATGACCTTTATGAATTGATGATGTCGGAAGACGGGCCCGATCTTGGAGCTGCATCCGATGGCGATGGCGACCGCAACATGATTGTGGGGTGGAAACGGTTTGTCACACCTTCCGATTCCCTTGCCATTCTCGCTGCCAATGCAAAACTCGTTAAGGGCTATCGCAATGGTATTGCCGGTATTGCACGCTCTATGCCGACAAGTGCCGCAGCAGATTATGTCGCTAAAAAACTTGGTCTCAATATTTATGAAACACCGACAGGCTGGAAATTTTTCGGCAATTTGCTGGATGCCGGAAAAGTAACATTTTGCGGCGAGGAAAGCTTCGGTACCGGTTCCAATCATGTGCGTGAAAAAGACGGCTTGTGGGCAATATTGTTCTGGCTCAATCTGCTTGCGGCAACCGGTAAAAGCGTAAGCGAAATCGTCGAGCAACATTGGCAACTATTCGGTCGCTCCTATTATACCCGTCATGATTATGAGGAAGTCGACCAGACGGCAGCAAAAGCTCTTATGGAGGATTTGCGCTCACGTCTTGGGAAACTTGCCGGAACCGACGTTGCAGGGTTGACGATTGCCAAGGCAGATGATTTTTCATATCACGATCCGATTGATGGCTCGGTCAGCGAGCATCA
>CAMLLT010000138.1 GCA_946480935.1 uncultured Bartonella sp.
CAGTTACGAGCCTGATAAGATCTACAAGCCTGATGAGTATAAATGGATAAAAGACCTTGGATATGACAAACTATCCGGTTCTTTAAATTTTCATGCAAATTGGGATAGCGATAACGGTAAATTTGTTGCCGACCATAACGAGATTACGATCGATAACGCTGGGAAATTGGAATTCAGTATAAATCTGGATGGAATTACCGAAGATTTAATCAACAACGTCTATAAAATACAAAATGCAAAACAGCAAAAGACTTCAAATCAGACAGACGATGATAACGCTAAAACATTGATTCTTTTGGGAATTGCCCAACAACTGAAAGTTGGTAATATAAACCTACGTTATGAAGATAATTCGCTCGTTAACCGGATACTTGATTACTACGCAAAACAGAACAGCGTAACGCGTGATGATTTTATAAAACAAATTCTGGAAAGTTTGCCGCTGATGGGCGCTAAAATTGATGATCCCGAATTTATAAAATCTACGTCGGAACAAATAGAAAATTTTCTTTATAATCCAAAATCACTTTCTATTAGTGCTACGCCGGAAGCAGCAGTTCCATTACCGATTGCCTATATGGCCGCGGTTACTTCAGGTGCAAAATTTATAGATTTGTTCAAGATTAAAGTGGACGCTAATAAATAATATATCGCCTAACGTAAAAAACCGCAGCATATCCAAGTTATTTATTGCGTAACTTGGATATTTTTGTAGGAAATGTCGGGCGAAAAACGAATATTTAGAAACTTTATCGTAGAGATAATATATCGAAAGACGAAACCGGAAACACACTTACAACGTCCAATTTGTTACCGCGATAGTATTCTGTTAGGAATCCTTTTTGTGGTTTTAATTGCGGTATCAAATAATATTCGACATATCTCAACACATGAATTGGCAATTATTTATAGGATCGGCCTATCCGTCGTGTGTTATAAGAGACCAGAAAACGAACAAGGTTGCCCCGTATGTAATTGCGTAAAAATTATGCGATTAAGAAATAGTTTTCTTGCATATTCGTTTTAAAAAATGCTTGAAACTTTAGATGGAAAATATTCCGGACCAGAATGGATCATGAAAAATTACGTATGGTATCATACGTATAAGCCACAGCGAAAAAATGGCCGGCTAAAATAAACGGCATCAACGCATCACTATCCTACAGCCCGTTCAATAGTGCGTTGGACTCGCTGTTTGAAGGCATAAAATACTAATAATTGCACACTCTTTAGAATGCTATTTTCACAAGCGGCCAATAGTCATTGCTCAACTTCGAACTGGAACAGCCCGAATTTGGGGATGAAATTGAATTCAAAAAAGCTCGTTTGATGGTGTGCATAAAAGCAAAAAAAGAACATGGTACAGTTGAAAAAACTATTCTCTTGAAACGAAAGAAAAAAGTCCTCTCCCCTTTTCACCCCCGAATGACAACACTGGAACGTTTTTCATTTTATTTTGCCAGTCGACTAAAGTTCGTTTTCCAGCCAAACCTCGATCTATCTCCTATAGAGTGAGCTTCGCTGATTATGATGTCTTGGATTGTGATGTCTTAATTTCCCGACAATTATATCATGACCGCATTCATCAACACGAGCTTTTGCCCATCGCCACAATCACATTAATAAAATCGAGAATTTTGGTAACCGACAAGCCGGAATAAGCGTCTCTTTGAGGGCTTTCCTAGAAAGTAGTTTCATCTCGATGTCAAAGAATAACAATGATATAAAAAATGACAGACCACGTGACAATCTCGTAAAACTATTGTCTCCACCGATAGAATGCCTAATTTTCTGTCATTTATACAAAAACCAGATATATAACTATAAACAAAGTCATTGATCACTTATAGTTTATTATATTAATCAGTTATATTGACGATTTTGATTTCAAATTAAAAATACAAACCAATATACAGACAACAGAGAGATCGGCACAATTATTTATCACGACAAAACGTTTTCCAAATATTCTTTTGTTCAAGGATTAATTGTATTTTATGCGATTATTAAAAATCAAACAGGAATGAAAAGAAATATTTATTTATAAAATCGGAATTTTGGTTACATAATATGGTAATCGATAAGTCATATTATTATTGTTTTCTTAAACAACCGCCTCATGAGGTATTTCTGCGATGAAACGGTTTCGACGTACAATTATAATTTCACTTTTGTCGATTATTTCAACAATTTCGCTTCACATACTTTCCGCACAAGCCATCGATCCTGATGCATTTACCGCACGTTTACAAAAAAGCGTAAGCCTGAATTGCTGGCGAGTAATGTCCTTTCAAAGGGATGTTGGTCAATAACGGCTTCAAAAAGTGAACTTGATCGAGACAACATTGTCCTTCATGATGTTGTAATAAAGATGTTAAAGGTTGACGATATCGGAGCAACCGTTGATGACAAAAGCCCCTCCGACATGTCAAACGACAAAACCGGTTCAGCTACACCGGACGAGGGAAAATCAATTCTCAAAGGAAGCCCTCTTCTGGAGTTTGAAAAAATTGATAATATTACATTCGAAAATGTAAGCGAAGATCAATCCGGTAATTTTTTGGCCCGAAAATTGTCTATCCCCATGTTGAAGTACGAAGCTGCGGAAAGCAAACTGATAGTTACCGATATTACTTTTGAAAATATCAAACTCGCGTCAGAAAAAAATAAAGACCCTATCATTGCCAATTTTCCTTACGAGCGCGCATCCTTCAAACAGATAAATTGGACACATGACGATAACACAATAATCTTGTATTTCGATGCATTACAGTTGCATTACATCCCGCAACCTCAAACGAAAGCTATCGAATTCGAAGCAAGTGCAAAATCCTTCAACTATGCGCTTAGTACACTGGTTTATAGCCCCAACTCGGAAAGACTTAGGCTATTAGGTTATAAAAATTTATCAGGTTCTTTCGATTTCCATGCAAATTGGGATATTATAAGCGGGAACTATAATGGTGATCAAAACGAGATCAAACTTGATGATATTGGAAACCTGAAGTTCAGCGTCAATCTCGGTGGAATTAACGAAGATATGATGAAAGATATCAATTTTATACAAACCGAAGCCAATACGCTTGCTATGTTTACAGTTTTCGATCGTATTAGCGACCGAATAAAATTTGGCGATATCAATATCCGGTATGATGATAGAGGCTTCGTGAATAAGGTTTTGGATTATAACGCAGAAAAAAACGGGATGACACGCGAGACGCTGAGAACACAAATCAAGTCGATGCTACCTTCGATGGGAACAAAAATTAAAGACCCCGAATTTGTCCAAAATACTTCCGAACAATTAGGTAATTTTCTCGATAATCCCGTTTCACTGACCATCAGTACGTCACTGGGAATAACAATCCCTGCGGATCTTATTGAAGCAATGGGTGAGAAGTCCGCCATTAAGTTAATAAATTTACTAAAATTGAAACTGGAAGTGAATAAATAGTCGAAATCTTTCACGAAAAAACCCGGCTTTAGCCGGGTTTTTTGTCTAACCGTTTTTCTAATCAATTATCCTTTTTTAAAGGTGCAATACGGAGCGATAGCTCACTTAGTTGTGCCGCAGTCACCTCCGAAGGCGCTCCCATCAAAAGATCCAACGCCTGCTGGTTCATCGGGAACAGCGAAATCTCGCGCAAGTTCTTGACACCAAGAAGTAACATGACCATGCGGTCAATTCCACAGGCCATGCCACCGTGTGGCGGAGCGCCATAGTGGAAAGCCCGATAGAGTGCACCGAAACGCTCTTCGACTGTTTCTTTTGACAGACCGGCAATCTCGAAAGCACGCACCATAGTCTCCGGCGAATGGTTACGGATGCCGCCTGAACCAAGCTCGAAACCATTGCAAACCACGTCATATTGATAAGCCTTGATATTCAATGGCTCTTCAGTGTCCAACGCTTTTTTCCCGCCCTGTGGCATAGAGAAAGGATTATGGGAAAATTCAATGTGTTTTTCATCCTCGTTCCATTCAAAGAACGGGAAGTCAACAATCCAGGCCAGTGAAAACTGGTCACGGTCAACAAGGTTAAGCTCTTCGCCTGCCCGTGTTCTTGCGGCCCCAGCAAAAAGCGCAAATTTACGTGGGTCTCCCGCTACGAAGAAACAGGCATCCCCATCCACAAGTTTAAGCTGGTTGCGTATAGCTTCAGTCCGTTCTGGTCCGATATTTTTAGCAATCGGACCTGCACCTTCAATATGATCACCTTCTTTGCGCCAGAAGATATAACCGAGGCCCGGTTGCCCCTCGCCTTGTGCCCATGAATTCATGCGATCACAGAAAGCGCGGCTACCGCCGGTCTTGACAGGTATACCCCAGACTTCTGCTTTGGCATCACTCTCCAATATATTGGCAAATACCTTGAACCCTGAACCACGGAAATGTTCGCTAACCTCTTCCATAACAATCGGATTGCGCAAGTCCGGTTTATCAGAACCATATTTTCTCATTGCTTCGTTATATGGAATACGAGGAAATTTTTGCGTTACCGGTTTTCCATTGGAAAATTCCTCGAAAATACCGCGAATAATGGGTTCCATAACTTGCAAGATGTCTTCCTGCTCGACGAAACTCATTTCCATATCCAATTGATAAAATTCCCCGGGAAGCCGATCGGCACGAGGATCTTCATCACGAAAACATGGTGCAACCTGAAAATAGCGGTCAAAACCCGACATCATCAAAAGCTGTTTATATTGCTGTGGAGCTTGCGGCAGAGCATAAAATTTTCCGGGATGGATACGACTCGGTACAAGAAAGTCGCGTGCACCTTCCGGCGATGAGGCAGTTAAAATCGGCGTCGAAAATTCAGTGAATTTGGCTTCCTGCATACGACGACGGATCGCTGCAATTATTTTTGTTCTTTGCAAGATATTTTTATGTAATGTTTCGCGACGCAAATCCAGAAAACGATATTTCAAGCGAATATCTTCAGGATAATCCGGCTCACCAAATACCGGTAAGGGCAATTCGTCCGATTTCGATAGAATTTCGATTTCGTTGGCAAATACTTCGACTTCGCCGGTCGGAAGATTGGTATTGACGGTATCATCGGAACGTGCCCGAACTTCACCATCAACCCGTAAAACCCATTCACTTCTCACCATCTCGGCAATTTTAAACGCAGGTGAATCCGGATCGGCGACAATTTGTGTTATGCCGTAATTATCACGCAAATCGATAAACAATATCCCACCATGATCCCGAACACGGTTAACCCATCCCGAGAGACGAACTTTTGTTTTAACATCGCTCTTGCGGAGAGCGGCACAGTTATGGGAACGATAACGATGCATAGTCTTGCCTTTTTTGTTTCATGCATTCTGAAATAGTCTACTTGTGCGCAAAAGCGCATTTTGCCGCACATTTGTCAAGCTATTGAAGGATTGTGTATGAAAAAATATAGCAAAAGACAAATATTATATAATAGGTTATAGCCTTGAATATGAAACTTATTACACATACGGACGCCCTACAGGACGTCGTCGACACACTTTCTAAATCGGATTTTGTGACTGTTGATACGGAGTTTATTCGTGAATCAACTTATTGGCCGGAGCTGTGCCTCATACAATTGGCATCGGACGATATTGCGGTCATCGTAGATCCACTTTCCCCCGAAATTGATCTCACGCCAATATTCTCGCTCATGAAAAACCAAAATGTTGTAAAAGTTTTTCATGCCGCACGTCAGGATGTAGAAATTATCTACAAGCTTGGAAATATCATTCCTTCTCCGTTATTCGACACACAAATAGCGGGAGCGGTTTGTGGCTTTGGCGAAAGTGTCTCCTATGAACAAATTGTCGAACGTATTACAGGTCAGCATGTCGACAAATCGTCGCGTTATACGGACTGGAGCAGAAGACCGCTCAACGATAAACAATTGTCATATGCATTGGCTGATGTAACCCATCTGAGAGACGTTTATAAATATCTTGATAAAAAGCTCGAAAAAACGGGACGAACTCATTGGATTGACGATGAAATGTCTGTTTTAACTTCGACAAAAACTTATGACATGCCAAATGACGAGGCATGGAAGCGAATTAAGGGACGCATAAGAAAGCCAAGAGAATTGGCCGTTCTCCAACAGATTGCTGCATGGCGCGAACAAGAGGCAAAAAATCGCAATGTCCCACGCGGACGCATTTTAAAAGATGAATGTCT
>CAMLLT010000139.1 GCA_946480935.1 uncultured Bartonella sp.
TTTTAAAAATTATTATCTTAAAATTTTAAAACAATAATTTACTTTGAAACAAACTAATAAATATTCATGATGTACCTTACTATATAAATTAAAAATTATATTTTTAAATCAATTTTGAGCATCCATATATTTATCAAGTGTTTGAAACACTCCAGCTTTTTTCCAAAGTTTTCTGTTACCTATAACATATAATGCTTCTTTGGCTCTCGTTGCTGCGACATTGAGCAAATTAGGTCTGCCACCTGCCCAGTTTCGTGCACCTGTCTGCTCGGCGTTGGGTGCCCCAAGAATAAAAAACACAGCCTCCGCTTCTCGCCCTTGGACCGTATGAACTGTTCCGACATGTTCATAGACCCATCGGCTCAGATCCGAATCCGTGACCCAATCTGCAAGCAAATGACTTTCAATAAGCATTTTACGCATATTGTCTTGCACAACAACAAAAGGAGTAACAATATAGAAGTCGGGCTTAACGTTATGTTCCTTTAACTCCTGCAACAAGGACAGTATTTTTTGTCCTTCCTTTTGACACCATTTGTCCTCACCTTGACCTTCAATGTGAAACCAGCAAGATGGACCAAGAATATCTCTGATGTCCGATGATTTATCAATCTTGGCCTGTACCATCATATTGTCATATGCAATGCTATTCGAAATGCGAAACATTGGATCAGTGCATCGTCTATGTACCAGAAGTGGCACTCCAACCTGACGTTCACCATCAGTCGTTTCAAAAGTTGCATAATATTTCGTTGCACTATCGGCAAGTGTTTGTACTGAAGCTTCCGGAGCATTATAAATTACAGGATCAACGCCGAATTGGCGACATATTGTTTCCGTCAATTGTTTTGGCAAAACAACAACTGGCTCGATCTGCATTGGATCGCCAACAACAATTGCCCTTTTTGTCCTTATTAAAGCCCCTACAGCAGCTTGGGGTAAGGCCTGCCCGGCTTCATCAATTAATAACCACCCAAAGGCTTCCGGCCCGATTTTCTTGAACATACGGGAAACCGATGCAAATGTCGTGGATATCACAGGTACCAATAGAAACAATGTAGACCAAAGATCAGGAATGAGGGCGTCTTTTTCATCACTTCCCAATGATCGCATGCCAAAACAATCCATCAACACATTCATATTATGACGAATTGGTTTAGCGGCACAATCAACGAAAGCTTTATGAAGCTCCATAGCGGCTTCAAAAACTTCGTTTCGTAAACCCGCTGTTACATTATCCAACCAAGGCGCGCTTTTTTGACGTTCATTATGTGATTTTTTGAAAAATTCTTTTGAAATAACAGTTCCGGGATATTGGTCTTGCAATTCCTTCAAGCTATTTTTATTATTTTTTATTACGTCATTGATTTTATCAAGTAATATCTGTTTTTCCGCTATTACGTCTTGTATTTTAGACACTTTGAGCTGTTTTGTTTCCAACTCATTCGATGAATCGGTGAATAGCTTTTTTTGGGAAACGAGTTCTTTCTTTCTAGGATTAAATGATTCTTTCCATATCCTATAACCTTGCGTGCCGAATAAACGGGAAAAAAAGCCCGGTCGTTTTGCCCAAGTGCTATCATACTCCTGTTGAGCTTTATTGGTTCTGTACTTCTGCTCTTCCAGCTTCTGTTGTAGTTTTTCCACTTCTTGAAGAAGGCCGCTTAGAGGCAATTTCTCCTTAGAAATAATCTGGGAAATCTGTTTTGCTTCAGCTTGCTTCTCTTCCAACAATTGCAACAAATGATGTATCTTTTCCAAATCGCCCAAAGCAGATTGTTCAGCTTCAAGACATTCCAGAAATTCTGATCGAACATCATCCCATCGTTGTAATGCTTCTTCATGATCTTCAGGAGCATCTTCATCAACTATGACACGTGGTTTTCTTTCAATCTCTCCAGCCTCAGTCTTTTCCCGAATAAATTGGGGATTGCCGGAAACCTCCTGAAAGTATTTTTGTAACCCGTGGTCTTCGTTCCACCAAAACTTTTGCCGAAATTCACTACGATTTCTACTATTGCCGAGAACTGCAGCAATGGCGCCCCAACTGTCTCGTTCCAACAATTTATCAGACACCGTTTTAAAATATCGTAATGTACTTTTTTCAGCAATGGCTTGTTGGGCGGGTAGCTCGGCACTGACATTCTCAACGGCTTTGTTGTTGGAAGAGGCAACGATCATCTCGTACCCCTTTATTTCAGGAGCTAATTTATAAATTTTTACGGATGCCTGATTCTTCTTTATACGATCTCCTGAATCTATAAAAGCTTCCTCCGGGTCATCAAATTTGCAGAGCGCCACTGCACGATTTGTCACAAGTGCTGCAATAACGTCACGAAGCAGAGTTGTTTTACCCGTTCCTGGAGGACCATTGACCGCTATGATGCCATCGGTTTCCAAGTCTTTAAGTGCGAGGTTAACAGCACATTGTTGAAGAAGAGCAAGTGGAAAGAGCCCTTTTCCCGGCCATGAACCTGACGGAAAATTTTGTGGCTCTAGGGCTTCGACAATTGCAGCTTTGTCGTTCAACATATCTTTCCGGTTTTCAGGCTTTACGATACCCAAATAACGTTCAAGATTGGGAGTCGTCTGTTGGGCGGAGATCATCTTTCTTGCCCAGTCCAGATCGTCTAGAAAAAAGGAATTTAATATCAATGCTTCCGGAGGGTCCGGTATTTTATAATATTGGTAGACTCTGACTGCAAAAGATGGTGCTTTGGTAAAATGGTCGGGTAATTTTATTTGTCCTAGTAGCCAGTTATATGCGTCGATAATCCCATCATGATCAAGCGGAAGCACTTCTCCATCTTCGTCATCAAACTTGACTATTTTGTCTTTTAATCCCTCCATAAGTGGTTGCTCAACTTCCGACCATTGCCCGAGTTCTTCTAATTTACCATTTAAAGCAACAGAAAGCCCCCATCCAAAACTGGAAATTGCAACAGGATCTGTTTCAACCGGACGCCCATCGCGATCAAGCATAATTGTCGCAAGAATTGCTTCTCCATAAGCTCGCGGCATCTCGGCTCTATTGTCTCCATAGACTTCCAACAAAGCCGAAGTTGCCTTAAGCATATCAATGCTACCAAGGACAATTTGATAATAGAGCCTATAGTTGGGACGGCTCTTTTCTCCACCACGTTCCCAAGGCAACCATTCTTTATTTAGTTGTGCTATTGCTTTTTGATCTCCTCCCGCAAGATCTTTCGGTTGGCGAAAAGAAGGAGGAGAAAGAACTTCCATTGCGGTCCAAGACAAAAGTACATCGTTTGGATTATTTTCAATAGTTGGATGACGCAATATTTTACGTGGCACTTTAAACGCTGGTTTTAGAGATTGTGAAGTTACTGGCTGTTTTTCTGGTTGAGATAAAGGCGCCGCATTTTTTTCTTGTACCGGCTCCGCCTCATTCGGCTGAACATAAGATTCTTTATTCGTCGTTAAACGTGCTCTTTGAGCTTTTCCCTTCAATAATTGCGACCGCTGGGTTTTTCTGTTCGAAAGCTCGGCTAGCAAAAGATCAAGAAATGCCGCATCGTTACAGTTATCCTTGAACTGTTTTTCAAGCTCAGCTATTCCTTTTCTAAAAAATGGTCTTGTGGACATATGAACTATAATCGAATTTTCTTTTCTTTTAAAAAACAGTGTCGTATCAAAACACAATTCTTTTTATCTTTAAAGATGGATATTTTAAAAAAATTTATTTAAATTAATGGAATTGAGTTTCATTCTAGGTTGTTAAAATTATTTACAATATCTTTTTAAAATGAAATAAGTAAAATTCAAAATCAGGATCGTGTGGGACGCGCTTCACAATTAACGCAGCTTTTCGTTGTCTTTAATGTTCGAGTGCCTTTTTTTACAAAAAAGAAACATTTGACGAGACTGATAAAAAAGCAACGCCATAGTAAAAGTCATATCTCAACAATTAAGTACCTATTAGAAAAATAGCTTGGGTAATTTCATAACCGAAATGTAACATGGGATTATTTGCAACAAAATTGGAACTGATCCAATGGTTTTTGATATAGCTTTAAAAGAGTGTTTTTAAGCTAAGACATTCAGGCATGGTTTCAACGATTAAAAACGGCATTGTTGCCAGTCGGCTTGAGACAATCAGCCAAAAATGGCCGCATGATTTCATGAATGGCTGGAGCTACTACAGTAATGAAGCATTGATGAATATTCACAATTCTCTCTCGCTCGCCCATGAAAGCCCACACCACAGGAAACTCTCGCACAAAGGATTGCCGTTACAGCCGCCAAGGTCGCAGACGCACCGACGCGCGCAAAACCGAAAAAATAACTCATTGTCAATCAACGCCGTTCTCTAATAAACGCCTGGACGCTGGCAATAGCTTCCGTGGATGACAATGCAAGACGCGATACCACCGACAGTGATCAAATAGTTTAACACCATCGCAAGCAAACAGGCGTACCATCATCACCAAAAAATCACAGATACATTCATTCCGCTAACGCCAGAGGCTTGTCAAAAAACAGCGGAATTGTATGTTGATGCAAGACAAAGCATTGAAAGCCGCATTGCGCAAAGAGTCAGCGGGGAACGTTTATCGTTAACTACGCTTATAAGTTGCTTTATATGGTTCAGGAAGTTCCAGCTCGATATTTGTTTCAGTATCTATCAATTTCATTATGCGAGCAAATTCTGAATTTAAAAGGTTCCAACAATTCATACGAAATGCTGATCCGAAATGGGAAGAAAAGTTATCACTTAGTTCTTTGCCCGTTGATAACGAACCTTCTATATGCGACATCTGGATATTCAACTCTTCACCAAGGGGCCCTCTCGGTGGGAAATAGAGTGATATCATGTTTTTTTGTAATCTAAATCGCTCTAATATTTCATCTTTCACCGGCTTATCACAATGATAAGTCTGATCGATAATAGTCAGTAGCTCAGCAATCGCTTCTCGTAAACCATCATA
Organism: uncultured Bartonella sp.; assembly: GCA_946480935.1. Taxonomy (GTDB): domain Bacteria; phylum Pseudomonadota; class Alphaproteobacteria; order Rhizobiales; family Rhizobiaceae; genus Bartonella. The sequence goes on from CAMLLT010000139.1 coordinate 4,950, forward strand.
ACGCTTCAATAAAACAGCAGCAGTTTGCCAACGATCAGCATGTTCAAGTTCCTGCTTTTTAATATCATTAAATTCTCTTGTGATCTGTTCGTTTGTGACTGCTGAAAAATGCCTTATAGCCATATTATTTTCATCTAAACTCAAGCGAATTTTTTCAGATTTTCTGTTTACGCGATAATTGAATACCAATGAAAAAAGCGAGACAGCAGCGGTAATTAAAGATGCACATAGTGTAGCGACAGCGGGATCAAACATCCGAACCATAGTTATACCTCATATTTAATACTTCGTAACATAGTCGTATATTGAGGTAATATTGATAAAATACAAGCGCAGAAAGTGCTGTAACCTGCATGGAACATGACTTTATACTAAGACTATCGCTTAACACCTTTCTTTATTTATCTGAAGCAAGAATGTCTCGCATTATCGCGCATTGGACCACTGGAACAAATAAAGTTTCCAATATCTACCGACGGCATTAAATTTCATCATTGAAGGTTCCAGCGTGTTGGTGATCGGCAACCCCCCTGATACTGATAATGTCCTGCTGTGCGGTAACAAACCTATATCAACCAATTGCAGTTCAGGAGATACCGGTTAATCATCCTAGTTATGCCGACGACCAATGATGCGAGGAAAACGGCTGCTGCATCCGATTCTTATCCCTTGAATCTCTGATGCGCTCAAGAAAAGCGTTCGGTTGCAATTACCGCTTCGCATTACACACACAACTAAAGACGCGCTTCTAAATGTTATGGCAAGTGCAGATCAGCTTCAGGAGGCGCAGCATTATTCCTCTCATCAAAGTTGACGTCCCCAACCAGTCGCATTAAAGCAAAATTATATTAACACCATTCATAGCTATTTTTATCTGTCCGCAGTATTTTCGACGAGTGTCAGCATATGCTTTTAATTTTCACTCGCGAAGACAATAACCTTGTTTTGACGATGTGAGCAAATAAACTTCCGTCCCCTCTCCCACATTGCATTGTTCGTATTAAGACCGCTGTTTATGGCGAAATATTCTTGGCGAGAGATGAAGTGCCTCCAAGTTATACAAAGAGATCCACGTAGAAGAGATCTCAGACAAATATAATATTGGCGATGTAATTGATGTTGAGAGCCGACAACGGGCTGACGGGTTACGGGAAGGCGAGTTAAGTGTCAGAGATGAGATCAAACACAGGTAAGTTTTTA
>CAMLLT010000140.1 GCA_946480935.1 uncultured Bartonella sp.
GACAAAGAAGGCCGCGCAAAAAAAGCGGGAAGCCGTGGGAGAAAAGAAGGCTTCCGGAATTTTGAAAGAGGCTATTTTAAAAGCTGCAATAAAAGCCGGTAACCAATTGGGAGAAGACGGGCTTGTTTCCTATCTTGAAGCACAGGCTTTAAAAAATGCTTCTTCGTTTTTGACACTGCTCGGCAAAGTATTGCCTGCCGAACTTAATTCAGAGGGACAAGAATTAAAAACCGTGACAAAAATCGAACTGGTTGCTTTATCTCCGTCACCAAAAGATTTGACAGTTGCAAAATCACCGACCGGAAAAAAGTGCACGACTTCTAAAAAGCGCATGAGCCGAAATCAACAACTTGGGATAAATCAGGAACTTTCGGAAATCCTTAAAAAAGACGATTGAAGAACCTCCGGTGAAAAAGGTTTGCAAAGAAGTGAACCGATTTTGCAATTGTTCAGTGAATTTGTTTTCGATGCGAAATGAAGAGAGAGTTTCACTGTTTTTCATGTCGTAAACGTTTTTTCAAAAAACGTCGTGCCCGTTTTGAAATAGTGGGCTTTTTGAAATGGTGGACTTTTTGAAATAGCGGGCTTTTTGAAAAGCTTGACGTGCTGTTTCTCTTATATTGGCCTTATCGTGATGGGATCTTTTATTTCCGGAAGGTGTGGTTCTTTGCGTGTGACAATACTTGTTTAAAACAAGCGTTTTCTTTTCATATCCGTCAAGGTGGTGAGGACGGCTTTCAGAACAGCTTTTTAAGCTTTTTTAGGCTTCCGGATTTGGTTTGGAACGCGCCAAATTTTTTGTTTGGTCTTTTTGTTTCGGTGGTTTTGTGGTGTTTCATGACGACAGAAAAAATAGAATTGCCGGAAAAGCTCATTACCCTTTTCGACGGGCCTGCCGATGTCAGGGCGGCCTATGGCGGGCGCGGTTCCGGAAAAACCCGTTCCTTTGCCACAATGAGTGCAGTGATGGGCTATTGTTTGGGAAAAAGAGGGATTCGCGGCATTATTCTTTGTGCCCGCCAATTCCAGAATTCACTGGCCGACAGCTCACTTGAAGAAATCAAAAGGGCTATTGCCGATTATCCGTTTTTACAAAATTATTACACCATTGGTGAAACCTATATACGCTCGAAAGACGGGCGCATTACTTATGCCTTTTCCGGTCTTGACCGGAATATTGCCAGTATCAAATCGAAGGGGCGGCTGCTTCTCTGTTGGGTGGATGAAGCCGAACCTGTGACCTCCCACGCATGGAACACATTGATACCGACTTTGCGTGAAGAAGGTGACGGTTGGAACACCGAACTCTGGGTAACATGGAACCCGCTCAGAAAAGAGGCAGCCGTTGAAAAGCGTTTTCGCGACAGTAAAAATGTGCGTATCAAATCTGTTCAACTGAATTGGCGTGATAATCCGAGATTTCCCGATCTGTTAAACCGCGCCCGCCTTGATGATTTGAAGAACCGGCCGGAAAGTTATGACCATATATGGGAGGGTGGATTTCTTGCCCAGATGGAGGGAGCCTATTTTGCAACCGGTCTTGCAATTGCCAAAGAAGAAGGGCGTATTTCCAACGTTCCGGCCGACCCTTTAATGACATTTCAGGCTTTTTTCGACATTGGCGGCACCGGTGCCAAAGCCGATGCAACCGCTATCTGGATTGCGCAATTTATCGGAAAAGAAATCCGCGTTCTTGATTATTATGAAGCGCAAGGGCAGCCTTTGAGTGCGCATATCAACTGGTTGCGCGAAAAAGGTTACGAACAGGCAAGAATTACATTGCCGCATGATGGCGCAACCAAAGATCGCGTGCGGGATGTGAGTTTTGAAAGCGCGCTTCAACAAGCCGGTTTCGAGGTGGACATTATTCCCAATCAGGGAAAAGGGGCAGCACGCGCACGCATTGAAGCGGCAAGACGGCTTTTCCCCTCTATCTGGTTTAATGAAAAAACCACAGAAGCAGGACGCGATGCTTTGGGCTGGTATCACGAAAAGCGTGACGACAAACGCGATATAGGACTGGGGCCGGAACATGACTGGGCAAGCCACGGGGCTGATGCTTTCGGCCTGATGTGTATAGCCTATGAAGCACCAAAAATTTCTAAAAACCGGCAGCGCAATTCTCTTAGACATGATTTCAATACGTCATGGATGGCGGGATAACAAAAAGCAAAATTGTCGACTGTTGAACCAATATTCAAGTGAAAGAACCGCGCGTTTCCAAATTATAGCGGATAGCAATTGCGTTTTGCTTTTCTTTCAAAGCTTGAAAGCGATGTTTCAAAAACAAAAGAAGCTGCCAAGGGTGCGGCACAATATGCGAAACCGGAGACTTTCTTGGACAAGAGCTTCCAAAACGGGCAAAAGAGCAAGAACAACCGGTGACGGTGCTGCAACAAGCTTTATGCGCGGCAGGTTTGAATTTGGCGGCGTTCGTAATGTGCGCAATGTTTGCATTGTTTGCGGCACGGGAAATGTTCGGAATATTTTCGATGTTTACGGGACGCGTAATATTGGCAGCGTTCGCGGCATGAGTGATATTCGCTGTGTTTACAGACTTGCCGCAAGGTGCACTATTCGGGACAATAGAACCGGATGCGCAATGTGTCGGCTTTTGTTTTTCCGGCAATGGCCTTTGCTTTATGGGACCTGACCTTCTTGTTTCTTTATGACGGTTGCCTTGTGCTTGCCCGCCTGCCCGCTTTCCGCGTTTTGCTTGTGTTTTTTTCGGGCTTTTCGGCTTTTTCAGAATTGAACTTTCAAGTTGTGCGGGCGGCGCGCGACCAATTTTAACCAATAATTTTACGGGCTGATGATGATGCAAGAAAACGAGAGTTTAGACCATGGGGTTTCGGATGAGTTTGACAGTGCAAAAAGAGATATTCTGTTCCAGTCATTGTTAAAGCTTTTCCGGCAGGATATGGCGCATGTTGCCGAATGGCGCAAAAATGCCCGCGAAGACTATGCCTTTTATAATGGTGAACAGTGGGAAGCCCAAGACAAGGCGGCGCTTTTCGAGCAAAAACGCCCTGTCATGACGTTCAACCGCATTGCGCCGCTTGTCAATGCTGTTATCGGCTCGGAGCGCAACAATAAACGCGAAGTGCAATTCATACCGCGTGAAATCGGAGATGCCAGAGCCAATGAAATATTGACGGGTGCGGCGGAATGGTTTCGCGATCAGGCGGAAGCGGAATATGAGGATTCGGAAGCTTTTACTGATACCGTCATTTGCGGCATGGGGTGGACAGATACACGCCTTGACTTTGACGATGATGAAACCGGTAAACCGGTTGTTTGCCGCCTTGACCCGTTAAAAATGGTGTGGGATGCCTCGGCGGTGAAAGCCAATCTGGTGGATGCGGAGCGCCTCTGGTATATTGACGAAAAGCCGCTTGCCGAAGCGCGCCGCATGTTTCCCGATATTGACCCGTCATTGCTTGATGCGCGTTGGGCAAAAAATGGTGTTTTTGACAGTGACACACCTCTTTCCCATGTAAATTCCGACACATTCTATGGTGAAGACCGGACGGGTGTTTCGGAGAGGCAAGGCTTGGGGCTTTCTTCCGCTTCCAGCTCTCTGGTGACGCTTGTCGAATGCCGTTGGTTCGAGCGCGAGGCTTTTTACAAGGTTTTTGACCCGCTGACGGGTGAAACACAGGATTATTCGCTTCGCGACTATGAAGAGAAAAAGAAAATTTCGCCGGAAATACAATCGGTAAGGCTTACAAGAAAGATTGTGAAAAGGGCTTTTCTGGGCGAGGTTTTGCTTGCCGAACCCGATCAGCCGATGGTGCCGAACGGGCAACTTGGTTGGGAATGCATTACCGGCTATTTCGACAAGATGAAAAAGCATTATTATGGCATTGTGCGCCCCACAAAAGACCCGCAGCGTTGGGCGAATAAATTTTTCAGCCAGGTGATGTATCTTTTAAACAGCCAATCGAAGGGCGGCATTCTTGCCGAACGCGGTGCTTTTGATGATGACAGGCAGGCAGAAGAAAGCTGGGCGCGCGCCGATGCCATTACCTGGACAAAACAGAATGCGCTAGCCGGACAAAATGCCCGCATTCAACCCAAACCCGTGGCACAATTTCCGGTGGGTTTTTTCCAGCTTTTCAATGAAGCCAAAGAAGCAATTTCCGATGTAACGGGCTTGTCTTCCGAATTTATCGGCACGCGAGAAGTAAACCAGCCCGGTGTTCTGGAAAGCCAGCGCCGGCAATCTTCTTTGAATTTGCTTGCCTCGCTTTTTGATGCGCTGCGCCGTTATCGGAAAAGACAGGGGCAAATTATGCTTTATCTCATACAGAACTATCTTTCCGATGGAAGGCTTATCCGCATTGTGGGGGATGACAACAAGAAATATGTGCCTTTGACACATGAAGCGGTCGCCAATCGCCAATATGACATTATTGTTGATGATGCACCGACAAGCCCCAATGAAAAAGAACGGACATTTGCAATTATTCAACAGATGTTGCCGATGTTGAAAGATTATCTCACACCGGAAATCGGACTGGAAATTCTGCGCTATTCGCCGCTTCCCGCCTCGCTTGTTGAAAAATGGACAGCCAAGGCACAAGAAGCGGCTCAACAAAAAGCAGAACAGGAAATGGCCAGAGAACAGATGACAAGCCAAGAAGCAGCAATGGAAAGAAATGCCGTGCCGGAACAGTCCATAGGGCAACAGGCCGAGCAATTGAAGTTGCAAGCCTTGGCAAACGAGCTTGATATGAAAGCAAAAGCCCGTGAACTCGACCTTAATGCCAAAGCGGCCGATCTTTTTCTGAAAAATCAGAAAACACGGCTTGAGACCGAAACAGCCAAAAACCGCGCACTCATTGAACAATTGAAAATTGAACAATCGCAAACGGGGCGAGCCAATTCCTGAAACAGGCTAATCACAAAGCTTGGACGGGATGGATTTTTTAAATTTGGCAAAGCGGCATTTCAGCTTGTCGCTGATTTTCAACTCCCGCAATCGCAACTTTTGTCTTTCTTGCCGGATGAACCGGCTTCGCCTCAAGCGTCGGCGTTTTGATGCTCTGCTGCCCGTTTTTTAAAGGGCATGTTTAAAGGATAAATTTATGGATATTGCACCCGAATTTTCACCGGAAGAACAGGATGTTCTTGGCCACCCGAATACCGACAATAACGGATTTGATGATGAGACCGCTTTACCGGAAAATTTTTCCGACAGTAATACTATGACCGAACCTTCCGAAAGTCAGGAAGGAAAACAAGAAAAACCGGTAGCGGAAGAAGAAGACGAAAGAACCGCAAAAGCACGAAATCATATGGTTCCGCATGGTGCACTTCACGCCGAAAGGGAAGAACGCAAAAAAGCGCAAGCCGAGGCGGCAGAGGCAAAAGCCAAACTTGCCCGCATTGAAGAACGTTTCAAAATTGCACGTGAATTCACAGAAAATCATGCCGGAAGCGAGAGCTTCTCACCGTTAAAACAGCCACGACCAGAAGCGCCCGACCCGGAAAAAGATTTTGTCGGCTATGTCAAATGGATTGGCACGAAATTGCAAAACGAGGAAGCCGAAAGACAAAAGAGAGAAGCCGAAGAGCGGCAATTTATTGAAACCGCGAGAGAACAGGAAGTGGTGAAGGATTATTTTGCCACTTCTGTAACGGCACTCAAAGCCGAACTGCCGGATTTCGACGAGGCGGCCGATTTTCTTTATGAAGCACGGGTGAACCAGTTGAAGGCGCTCGCCGATGCCTACCCTGCTTTTAAAAATGCCGATGCGATCAATGCACAGATTGGCAACGAGCTTGCAGCCATTGTCAAAGGTGCTTTGGAAAGCGGCACAAATCCGGCGCAAACAATTTATAATTATGCAAAAAATATCGGCTTCAAGGCGAAATCCGCAACAGGATCTATGGCGGAACCTATGGCGGGGGGTGACATTGCCGCAATGCGCGCCAAAAAAAACGCCGCGCGCACGCTCACCGCATCAAACGGGCGTGCTATTGCCGACCCGGTGAGTCTTGAAGCCATAGATGCCATGAGCGACCGGCAATTTGCCGAGTGGATTTCCAATCCGGGAAATGAAAGAGCCTTCAACATTCTGATGAAGGGGGAATAA
>CAMLLT010000141.1 GCA_946480935.1 uncultured Bartonella sp.
GATAGCGTATCGCCAATGAATGCCATTCTATTATCTCCTCAGATTGAATAAGCAATGCGCTGATTCTTGCCTTGAAGTGCAATATATCAGCATAATAAATCTATGTCCCAAGCGCTTTAAAAGTGCAAGAATTGTCTTCATCAATTTATTGTAGCGGTATTCAAGGGAATAGTGCAATACATAGTATTGTTACCGATGGTTATTGTTCCCAGGGTGCCGCTTGCCCGGCTATTCTCCTTTATCGACGCGGGAAAAAATGTCATCAAAACGTTTCTTGGCAATGCCCGGCTGCTTATGATCACGATAGGATTGAGGCAATGCCTGATCGTCACCCACTTTAATTAACATAATCATTCCCATGGCATAATGGGGAATACATTTAATGCCGTAAAAGCCGGGTTTATCGAATGTCACTTGCAGTTCTTCATCAATCTTGCCTTTGAAAGGTGTTGCCCCTTCCGGTATCATATCGTCAATGGTTGCAGCATTATGGCTTTTCTGCGTGGCAATGAATTTCACCGAGTCGCCGGGTTTGAGTTTAAGGTAATCCGGCTCGAAAACCATGGCGCCACTTGCTCCCCGATTGAGCATCTTCACCTCATAGGTTTCGGCATTGGCAGTCGAGATGAAGGCGAGCAGTGCAACAAAGGCAAACAGTTTTTTCATTTTTTATCCTTTCAAGGAAAATTAAAGCAGGTAGCGTATATGGGGCCTACCGTTTTCAAGCATTTCTATTTCAGCATTGGCATGGAAATTGGTCAATATGGTTTCCCTTGTCAAAACCTCTTCCGGCTTTCCCGAATTTATCAATCGTCCGTGATGAAGCAAAGCGATGCGATCGCAAAACATGGCTGCATGATTGAGGTCGTGAAGGGCAATCAGCACAGAAAGGCCGAGTTTCCGGATGAGGGAAAGGATTTCCAGTTGGCAACCGATATCAAGATGATTTGTCGGCTCGTCAAGAATGAGAATACGCGGTTTTTGTGCCAATGCACGGGCAATGTGGATGCGCTGTTTTTCACCACCTGAAAGGCTGTTCAGGAGACGTTTTTCAAAGCCTTTCATATTGACCTTCATAAGCGCATCCTGCAACGCTTCCTCGTCTTCCGGAAGCCATGGTGAAAGTAGGCGTTTGTGGGGTGTGCGACCGATTTCTATGGCATGGCGCACGTCAATGCGTTCATGCGGTTCGGCCTGCTGTTCGACAAAGGCAATTGTTTTGGCAAGTTTCTGCCTCGACCAGTTGGAAAAAGCAATGTCATCGAGGCTTACCCCTCCTTCTGTCGGCCGGATAAGGCCTGCAAAAACCGACAAAAGTGAACTTTTCCCCGCGCCATTGGGGCCGATAATACCTAAAATTTCATGGTCTTTTAATGTGAGCGTTACATCATCAAGAATGGTGTGACGGTCAATCTCGAGTGATATGTGTTCGCCAACGAGCATATCAATTTCCTTTCTGCCGCAAAAGCAACAGGGCAAAAAGCGGTGCGCCGATCAATGCCGTGACGATACCGACCGGAAAAGCAAGACCGGGTACAATGATGCGCGAAATAACGTCGGCTGCAATCATAAAAAGTGCACCGATAAAAGCCGAAGCCGGTATCAGCAACCGGTGGCGCACCCCGACAATAAGACGGGCGGCATGGGGAACAACCAGTCCGACAAAGCTGATTGTGCCCATAATCGAAACCATAACGGCCGTCACCAGAGCAACAAGAGTAATCAGCAACATGCTCACATAATTGACAGAAATGCCAAGCGATTTGGCGGCACGCGAGCCGAAGACGAAAGCATCGAGAATGCGAGAAAATGCAAGGAAAATTAAAAATGCAAGAAGTGTTAACGGGAAAGCCAGTAAAGCGTCACTCCACCTTGCGCCGGAAAGATTGCCGATCATCCATGCAAAAATATTCGAGCGTCCTTCAAGCGGCGTAAAGATCATCAATATGAGCGCTGTCAGCGCATTGAACAACATGGCGCTCGCAATACCGGCGAGAATAATGGCGGTTGCATTGCGGCCGGAATGATAGGCAAGAAAAACAACAAAGAAAAACGATAACAGACCGCCGATTAATGCACCCGTTGAAAGTGACAGAATACTCAAATTCATGCCGAAAGCGGTAACCAGTGCCGCACCTGTTCCCGCACCCGAAGAAATGCCGAGAAGATAGGGTTCAGCAAGGGGATTTCTCAACAAGGCCTGTAAAATAACCCCGCACATGGCAAGACCGGCACCACAACACGCGCCCACGACTGCACGCGGCAGACGCCACAGCCAGATCACCCGACTGTGGAATATATCCACCTCGTAACCGCTATCAAACAGATGATTGGCAATAGTTTTCAAAAAAGTTGAAAACGGAATGGCAATCTCGCCAATTGCTGCACCTGTCACAATTGCGCATAGCAAAAGACAGATGCAGAAAAGCCAGATGATAATCGTGCGGGGCAAATGGGTCACTTTTTATCAAGACCAAGTTCGACAATGGCATTTGCCAGTTTTTCAATACCGTCAATCGTGCGCATGGTTGTATTCATGGATTGCACGTCCATGCTGACAAGGCGATCATTTTCGACAGCCGGTAGCAGTTTTGTAACGGGATCTTTCTTCAAAAAATCGCGTTTCACAACAACATCATCGGCGGGAAAACGGCGGCGATCCATTTCGGCAAGAACAATAATGGTCGGGTTCGCTTTAACGATGGTTTCCCACCCGACAGTCGGCCATTCATAGTTGGATTCTATAACATTTTTAATGCCCAGAATTTTCATAATATAACCGGGTGCACCAAGGTCTCCGGCAACATAGGGGTCAATATCAAGATCGGCACTGGAATACCAGAAAACCGCGCTGATTTTGCCCTTGGGCAAGTTTTTGACCTTGTCGATTGCAGCCTGTTCGCGCCCTTTCAAGTCATGAACAAGTTTTTCTCCTTTATCCTGAACGTTGAAAATCAATGCCAGTTCGGAAATTTCCTGATAGATCAGATCCATCGTAAAGGGGGCTGTTCGCAAACCGTCGCTACCGGCAAGGTTGTCTTTTCCCACGCAATCGGCAGGCGCGGTATAAACCGGAATTTCAAAATCCTTGAACTGGTCATAGGTTGCAGCACTTCCCGCAGGCCCTATAACCCATTCCTGATGACTTGCGACAAGATCGGGCTTTTCGGCAATGATGCTCTCGAAACTTGGAACATCATGGGAAAGCATTTTGACGTTTTTGTTGACTTCGGTAAATTGCGGCAAAACCGGCGAATACCAGAGCGCTGTGCCTTTGACCTTGTCGGATAATCCCAAAGCATAAAGTATCTCGGTTGTATTTTGTCCGACCGAAACAACGCGTTCGGGCGCTTTGTTAAAAACAAGTGTGCGGCCGCAATTTTTTACCGTTAAAGGATAATGCGTTTCATCGGCAAAAGCATCGCCATGAACAGCAATGGAAAAACAGCTTATTGCCGCAGCCAGAATGATCGTCTTCAAATGGATGGTTTTCATGAGGTTACTCTTCTCGTTTAAAGCCGGTGCAAAGCCGTTTTTTCAAGGCTCTGCCATGTCACGGAATTGAAGTGGTTGACGGCGGGGAGGCGGAAATTTTTCAAGCCTGAAAAAGCGCAATTGCAAAACGAAAAAAGCACTTTCTGGCGAAAAAGCCTTGAAGAAAAAGCCTTGGAGAAAGTCCGGCTTAAAAACGCATTTGTAACCATTTTTTTTAAGTTACAAATTTTTCCAGTTCCGGTCTTTTCAGTTTTGGACTTTTTACTTCGGGTCTTTTCACAATCAGAATATTTTTGTTTCAATAGGCCATTTTTACCTTCTCTCTGCTTTGGAAATTGGAAGCTAAACATTGTCGAACTTTTTTGTTTTGAAAAAAGCCGCAAGAGATAAAAGAAGAAACTCTGTCGAAACAAATGTCTTGCTTGCGCAATCAAACCGGACAAAATTATCCGGATAAGCGTATGAGAGGCGACAAAAATGGCGCCTGATTGGGTTGCCATGATGACCTTTCCTTTGCACCCACCGTGCGTTAGGGCATTTCATAACAGGCTCATAAAAAGCCCATGATTGACGGCAGGTCTCCTGGCTCGCGGCATTTTTATGCACCTTTAACCTTCCCGCTTTCGCAGTGGCCGGGTAAATCCCTAAAAAAAGGTGCTGCCGTTTACAGTTGCGGGGGCAGCCACGGCTGAAATCCCTTGAGTGAGGTCGATTTTTCCGTGTTCCCTATTATTCCCCTTTTGAAGACATCCTGAAGGGGAACCGTCAATAAAATTTATAACTTATCTAAATATAAGTGCAAGCATGTTATTGACGTTATTGTTGAAATAGAAAAACAGATATTCTGTCACTTAACCTTCGGGGACTAATGATTGTCATTCCAAACAAGGAAAGATCAAGGAACGATTAGAGGAGAGATCTGGGAAACAGCGGCGAGACATCGGGAAAATATCAAAGCGAAGGAATAGGGTCTTTTAGAAGAAATTGATAAAATTATCGCTTAATTAAAAAAGCCCCACGAGAAAAAAGGTGGAGCTTTTAAAAATCTGTTTCTTTTACATCCGGTTTTGAAATGCTGATAAAACGTTTTGCCGTTTTAGTTGGGCATTTCAATTACAGATATTAAAGAGCTGAAAGATTGCCTGCAGCAGATTTGCCGGAACGACGGTCCTGCACAACTTCATAAGACACTTTCTGGCCTTCATTAAGACCGCTCATGCCTGAGCGTTCAACAGCCGAGATGTGTACAAAAACATCTGCACCACCATCATCAGGTTGAATGAAGCCGAAGCCTTTTGTTGTGTTGAACCACTTAACTGTTCCTGTAGCCATAGGAAACTCCTGTAATAAGAAATGAGTGCACCAACACAAACTGCATTGATGCTTTTGGTAGATCGAAATTTAGAAAGGGGAGTTTCGTTAAATAGTGCTTGCTGCACGGTTAAGAAAGTCGCACAACCGAAAAATCGATTGGCGCTTCATTAGACCCTCTCGAAAAAGAAAGCAAGTTGAATTAATATTAAATTTGAAAGCGTTGTCGCTTTTGCTATTTTGATTGCCGACACTATCTGGTGTATAAAGGGCAGTCATTATTTTAATTGTCGTCAGAATGTCGCGATTGTCATATGAGGGGATTTGAGTGAATGGCCAAAAAAGGCAGCGATATAGACGACAACATGCCAGATAATCCGGTTGATGCAGCTCCCGGTTCATTGCGCGAAGGCATTGTCAAAAATACCCGTTTTTCGCATCAGGCAAAGATCCTCTATATTGCTTTCTGGCATTCGCATACGCGCAATACGCTGATTGCGACATTTCTTGGAATACTCGTGCTGATTATTCTGATTGGCCGCGGGCAATTGCAAATCAATGAGTGGACCAAGGATTTCTGGAACGCGATCAGCCGTAAAGATTTGCATGAGTTTGTTTTCCAGCTTGGTGTGTTCTTTGTCATTGCCTCGGTGCTGTTGATTTTCAATATTGTCCAGACTTTTTTGAACCAATATTTGAAGATGAAATTGCGCGAAGGCTTGACTGACGACCTTATCAGCCAATGGATGCAGCCAAAGCGCGCCTTTCGCCTGACAATGGCTGGCGAAGTTGGTGTCAATCCCGACCAGAAACTCCATGAAGATGCCCGACATCTCGCCGAATCAACCGCTGATCTCGGCATCAATCTGTTACAGGCCAGCGTCACATTAATCATCTTCATTCCCACATTATGGGCAACAACGGCCGGTTTTGTTTTCAGCTTTTCCGGCTATAGTTTTCCGCTTCCCGGTTACATGATCTGGGCGGTGCTTCTCTATGTCGGTGCGGCTTCCTTTCTCACCTGGTTTGTTGCGCGTAATCTGGTAACGATCAATGCCAACCGCTATGCACGTGAAGCAGATTTGCGTGCCGCTTTAATGCATACCAACCGCTCCATTGATTCGATCACTCTGATGGGGGCGGAGAAAGACGAGAAGCGCTATCTCGACGGCCGTGTGCAAAATGTTTTGAACGCCATTTGGCATATTGTTGTCGCAACGACCAAATTGACAGGCATTACCGCCGGTTATGGCTGGGTATCGAATGTTG
>CAMLLT010000142.1 GCA_946480935.1 uncultured Bartonella sp.
TTTTCCTGCGGCAATTTATGCGCAATAATATCGGAAGCCCAGTTTTGCCATTTTGCCTTATTGGCTCTCGTATCCTCAAGGGCAACGAGACTTGAACTCTTCAGCTTTCTGTTGCCAAGAATTTTGAAAAAACTATTGGCGATTTCTTCAAAAACCGGGGCAGATATAATTGCCTGCCGGTCGATCGGCGGCATTGTGAATTTTTGTGCCTGAACCTGATCGGCTGTCGGAATATCACTTGCAGCAAATTCGTTACAGACGAATTGCTGTGCTCCGGTAAATTCCACCATAAAATCTATATAGTCTTTAACCGGACTTGTGGGAGCAAGCTCTTCAAAACGTTTGCTCCGTTCCTCGAATAACGTATTGATATCGGGAAGCCGGACGAAAGGAGGGGTGCGCATATGACCGACTTCGGTCATATCTCCTTCGAATTTTTTATTACGCGGCATATTTGATTGAACTCCATTTTAAACTCGGTCAATTTTATAACCGGAAAAGGGAACTTGTCCAACCAACTCTGCTTGAAAGTTGCTCCACGCTTTTAAAAAATCCGACGAACGGTCGTTTTATCTCTCTGTGGTTTTTCTTCTATTTTGATGAACGCAATTTTATGGAGGCGCACTTGTTGAATGAGCCCATGGTTTTTGGTTGCTTAAAAAACCGAATTATTTTTTTAAATTACATTCAGCAATGACACTATTGGGCAGCCGGCGCTTTTTCCAAACCGACAAGTCCTATTTTGGTATAGCCTGCCGCGCGCAATTCATTCAGAAGCGCGATAATGCCGCTATATTCCACGCCTGCATCACCTCGAATAAAGATTTTTTCTTCATGATTGTTTGAAGTGAGCCGATCAAGGGTCGTCTTGAGATCTTCCAAAGACGCTTTCTCTTCTCCCACATAAAGCGATTTATCCTGCTGCAATGTTATATAGACCGGTTTATCGGGCTTTGGTTGCGCAGGTGTCGACGATGTCGGCAATTGCACCGGAATATCACTGGTTGCCAAAGGTGCGGCAACCATGAAAATGATGAGCAAAACCAGAATAACATCAATGAACGGCGTTACATTGATTTCGTGGCTGACATCAAGTTCTTCATTGTCAAGATCTGCAAGCTTGGTAGCCATCTCTTCCTACTCCGCAGCAATCGACAAATTAGGCCGTGTTGCTGTTTCGCGCTTGACTTTACGGAAGTCGAGATCACGACTGACAAGACGTTCAATTCCGGCCGAAACATCGATGAGTTGTTGCCGGTAACCGGTAATCAAACGGGCAAAGACGTTGTAGATAATGACGGCCGGTACGGCGGCAACAAGTCCGATAGCGGTTGCAAGAAGTGCTTCAGCAATACCGGGAGCAACAACAGCAAGATTGGTTGTTTGCGCTTGTGAAATGCCGATGAACGAGTTCATAATGCCCCATACAGTTCCGAAAAGCCCGACAAACGGACCAATGGCACCAATTGTTGCCAGAATACCTGTTCCGAAGGCTACATGGCGACCGGAAGCAGAAATAAGGCGTGAAAGGACAGAGCTTAATCTTTCTTTCAAGCCTTCTGTGCCGACACTATCGACCACTGCAATGGAAGCTTGCACTTCGTCTTGTGCCGCCTGAACCAGAACAGGACAAACACCCTTTTGTTTTTTAACAGTCAAAGCGAGTTCGGAAAGATTCTGGGCACGGTAAACTTGGAGCAGCGTTGCTTTCGCACGACGTTTCACAATAGAAACTTCTGTCAGTTTCACAATAAAAATAACCCATGTCAAAACCGATGCGAGCGCAAGCCCGACCATAACAACTTTAACCACCCAGTCCGCGTTCAGGAACATTCCTATCGGTGATAAATCATGCGGGATAGAGGCCATAAAATGATCGGCAGCCTGATGAGCCGTGTCTGCAGCAGCTTTAGCTGTGTTTGCAGTTTCCGAGGCGGCAGATTGCAATGTCTGTTCACCTGCTTTCACAGCATTTTCACCGGCCTGAACAGCATTTTCACCGGCCTGAACAGCATTTTCACCGGTTTGTAAGGCTTTTTCGCCAGCTTGTTCGCCAGCTTGCAACACCTGACTTCCGGTCGGTTGCGGTGTCTCTGTCTGTGCTGATGCATAGCCGCCAGCCAGGCATAGAAATGCTGTAGCAGCTACAAGCCTTGTCAAATATCTCATCATCGCTCTCGTTCCTGAACTTCAATTCGATGGCGGTTAATTAACAAAATTTAATATGATAAATCAAGTCATGTTTATGCAAATATCGAACTTATTTTCTTTGAATAAAGAAATTCTGGTGCCAGCGCCGTTTTAACGGACGATGATTGCACGGAAATCATTGACATTGGTTCCCGTCGGGCCAGTTACGAGCAAGTCATCTAGCATATCGAATGCAGTCCATGCATCGTGGCGGGCAAGAAAACTTGCGGGATCGAAACCTTGCTGTTTGAGACGTGAACAACTATTTCCGTCACAAAATGCACCTGCATTAAATTCGCTGCCGTCGCGACCATCCGTATCCGCCGCAAGTGCAGTGATAGAGCTCTCCCCCTCGATTGCGATAGAGAATGACAGCAAAAATTCGCTGTTTCTTCCACCTTTGCCAACGTCACCCTTGCTGTAATCGCCTGCTATCGTCACACTTGTTTCGCCGCCTGAAAGCATGACAACCGGCTTTTCAAAGGGGCGGTTTTTCAAGGCAATTTCGCGAGCAATAGCGGCATGCATCAAGGCGATATCTCTGGCTTCTCCCTCAATTGAATCCGAAAGGATGACGGCATTCCATCCGTGTTTGCGTGCATGAGCAGCGGCGGCTTCCAGCGATGTCGCAGCCGATGCAACAATATAGGCGGCATTTTTTTCAAAAGCGGGATTATCGGGAGTTGGCGCCTTGGCAAGCTCGCTATTTAAAACGGAAACGGCTTTTGGAGGTAAAGCAATATGGTATTGGCTTACAAATTTTAACGCATCCTCGCGGGTTGACCAATCGGCAATTGTCGGGCCCGATGCAACTTGCGAGGCAATGTCTCCCGGAATATCCGACACAATAAAACTGACGACGCGGGCGGGCGCTGCATAATAGGCAAGCCGTCCTCCTTTGATTTGTGACAAATGCTTCCTGATCGTATTCATTGCGCCGATGGGAGCACCACTTTTTAACAATGCCTCATTGATCGCGATTTCGTCTTTAAGTGTCAAAGGTTCAAGCGGCAATGGCAACAAAGCCGAGCCGCCACCACAAACAAGAGCAATGACAAGATCGTCGGGAGATAATCCTTGAACAAGTTTGACAAGCTTTTTTGCAGCCTTCAGCCCGTTTTCATCCGGCAAGGGGTGGGAAGCTTCCAGAACTTCTATCGAACCAAGCTCCACACCACAACCGTAGCAAGTGACGACAGCGCCTTCGAGCTTGCCATAACCAGCCTTGGCCCATAGTTTTTCAAGTGCCAAAGCCATTTGAGCCGAGCCTTTTCCCGCTCCCACAACAATAGCCCTGCCCTTCGGCTTTGCAGGTAAAAATTGTTCCATCAAATGTTCCGGATTGGCTGCCAAAACTGCACAATCAAAGAGTTCTTTTAAAAAACGGCGATCTGTGGAATTTATCAATTGTTCTCCTCCCGAAAACCATAATTCGTTTTGTTGCTTCGGCTTTCTGATTATAGTTTATTACTGACACAGTTTTTAGAAAAAAGTGGAAAAACTGAATGCAATAACTATGTAATTAAAGTACATCGACGAAAATTATTCGTACGATCATTCATTCGCAAAAGCAGGAGAAACCGTTATGCCAAAAGAAAATGCAACGCCAACAGAAAAAAGTCTTCAGGAACAATTCGAACAACTCAAGAAAGAAGTGTCCAATATCCATTCGACACTCAATGATCTGGGCTCCGAAAAACTGACGGCTGCAAAAGGCAAAGCCGAAAAACTCTATGCTTCTGCCAAAGAAAATGGTGAAGAGGCCATTTCCCAGGCAAAAGAAAAAATTGATGATGTGCAAAGCCAGTTATGCAATTGCATCCGCGAAAAGCCGGTTGCAAGCCTCGTTGCGGCAGCAGGTGTCGGATTTGTACTTGCTCTGTTGATGCGGCGTTAAGATATGTGGCGGCTTATCGCGCCGCTTATGAGCGGTTTGGCAAATGGCAGCGTAAAAACAGCAGTCAAATCAACGCGCAATCAGGCAATTTGTTATTTTCTGATTGGATTATCGCTGTTTTTCGCGGTGATATTCTTATGCGTTATAGCATTTATTGCGCTGAGCTGGATTGTCTCGCCCATCTTATCGGCAACAATTATTTTTGCCTTTTGGCTTGTTGTCGCGCTCGTGGTGTTTTTTATCGGCCGCATCATTTCGGCAAAGAGACGTAAAATCTATCAGCAACAGATGGACGATGAACGTTTCAATCTGGTCGCTGCTTCTCTGGTTGCTGCTGTTCCGGCCATTTTGAAAAATAAAAAAACGCTTGTGCTTGCGGTTCCTCTCATCGGACTTGCGGCTTTGATGTTCTGGAACAAAGACAAGAACTCCAAGTCCTGAGGGGCATGAAGGAATGATCTAACCAAAAAACCGGTTGTAAAATAACCGGTTTTTTATGTCGCTATTTTTGGCAAATTCTATTTAAAAGCGTATCTTATTCCTACTTTGACATCGTGCGATGTCAAATGATCAAGCTTGAGTGTAGCGTCTTTTGAAAAATTGCCGGTTTTTGCGTCTCCGAGATCGCTATAACTATATCCGATATCAAGAATAACATTTCGCGTTAATTTGATTCCAACGCCTGCATGAATGGCCCAAGCGATATCCCAGTTCGTTTTTGACGAGGTCTCGTAATGATCACTGCCGGCATCAACTTCAAAATCGTTCATGCGATTGGCACTCGCGCCAATTCCTGCCCCGATATAGGGCGTGGCATTGTGATAGGTTAAAAGATCCGCATAAGCATTGGCCATCAGAACAATTGAAGAGGCATTGCCTTCATATTTCCGTATGTTTGAAAAACTTTGATCACGTGCGGTAATTTTATTTTTAGCATGATATTCGACTGTTCCATCAAGACGGACAATATCATTCATACGATAGCCCAAACCCACTCCGCCAAGAAATGCGTCATCCATGTCACTTTTATTTTTCCAGTGATAATCGCTATCCACACCAAATGAGGGAAATTTGTCGAGATGATCAGCATCTGCCATACTGACCCCGACATAGCCTTTCAGATAAAAAGGAACTGTTTCTGACGCAATGGCAACTTCCGGTACCTTGTCCAGATCAATATTGCCGGCGAGTGCAGGCATTGAACCAAGAACCGATAACGCCCCTCCAACAAGTGCAACGCAAAATTTCATGTAAAGCCTCTAAACAAGGCATTGAAGCCTCTCTCATTTCAAGAAGCTTTTTAAACATGATTGGTTAAGACGTTCTTAACCATAATTCTTAACCGTCTATTTTCCATAAATTCAAATGTCATCACGTCACAAAATAAAAAAGCAGTCCAACAAAGACTGCTTTAAAAACTCATAGATTTAATTTGGGAGAGCAAAATTTCCGATTATACGGCGTCTCTCACTTTTTTAAGCGCATCGACGATCTCGTCAACCAATGTGCCAATCAGATGTTCATCATCCCCTTCCGCCATAACGCGGATAAGCGGTTCGGTTCCCGACGGGCGAATAACCAGTCGACCGTTTTTCCCCAAACGTTTTTCAGCGTTTTTGATAACATCTTTGACGTGAGCGTCTTCAAGGGGCTTACCTTCGGAAAAGCGGACATTCTTCAGAACTTGTGGAACCGGCTCGAACCGGTGACAGAGCTCGCTCATCGGTTTTTGTGATTCTTTTGCACAACCCAATATTTGCAGAGATGTCACCAGACCATCTCCTGTTGTGCCGTAATCGGATAGCACAATATGACCCGATTGTTCGCCACCGACATTGAAGCCATGCTGACGCATATATTCAACCACATACCGGTCGCCAACCTTGGTTCTTGCCATGGTCAGCCCTTTTTGGGCGAGAAAACGTTCAAGCCCGAGATTGGACATGACTGTCGCAACGATACCGCCACCCCGTAAAA
>CAMLLT010000143.1 GCA_946480935.1 uncultured Bartonella sp.
CGGCAGGTTTTAACGGCGGTATATTGCGCGAAACAATTGTTTGCAATGAAGTGACAATTGCAGCACCGACAACAATAGGATCGACCGATGTTTCCGGCTGCGCACCATGGCCGCTTTTGCCTTTGACAACAATTCTTGCGCGGTCCGAGGCGGCGGTTGCAGCACCCGGAATAAAGCAGAATTTCCCTACTGGAACACCCGGAACATTATGATAGCCGAAGATAACTTCGCATGGGAATTTTTCAAAAATTCCCTCTTCAATCATACGTCGGGCACCCCCCAAACCTTCTTCGGCCGGCTGGAAAATAAGATTGAGCGTACCTGAAAATTGCTTAGTGCGAGCCAGATAGCGAGCGGCCGCCAACAGGCTTGAGGTGTGGCCATCATGGCCGCAGGCATGCATTTTTCCGGAGTTTTTACTGGCATAGGCCAAACCGGTTTGTTCCGTGACCGGCAAGGCGTCCATATCAGCGCGCAGCCCCAATGTTTTTTCACCATTTCCCGCTTTCAAACTTGCAACAATGCCGGTTCCGGCAAGCTCTGAGACATTATATCCCCACTCCTCCAGCAATTTGGCAACAATAGCGGAGGTTGCTTTTTCTTCGAAACCGGTCTCGGGATTGGAGTGGATTTGATGCCGCAACGCCGTCATTTCGGGTAGATAGACACTAATGGCAGCAGCAACTTCACAACTATCTTCTATCATTTTCAATTTTAACTGTTGCACCTTTCTAACGGCGCTCCAGATTTTTCTCCTATTTAATATCCGATATTTTACCAGAGTAGAAAAGTGCAACAATGCTAATAAAAGCGGCAAACATAATATAATAGGCAATTGCACGATTGTCTCCGGTCATACCGATAAGCGCGGTGGATATCGCGGCAGAAAAACCGCCGAATATCGTAACGGCTATATTATAGGAAAGTGCAATTCCGGAAGAGCGGAAAATCGTCGGAAAGAGTTCGGATAAGGCTGCCGATGCAGGCGCAGTATAAAGCACCATGAGAACTGCATAAAAGAATTGCTGGCCAATAAGGACCCACACGTTCGGATAAGCCGACAATATCCAGAATGACGGATAGGCGAAAACAAAAATGGCGATGGCAGCTCCAATCATAATTGACCGCCTGCCGATTTTATCGGACCAGGCTCCGACAATCGGACAGAACAATAAAACAACGCCTACGACAATCATGCCAAGATAAGGAGAGGTCAAAGCCATATGCAAATTTTTGATAGCATAGGTAGCCATAAATGAACTAGCTGTTTTACTTGTCACTGTCCAGATCATGACAATGCCGATGCCTAACAATAGCGGCTTCCAGCCGTTCTTAAGCAAAATGGAAAAAGGTACATGTTCTTTAAGGCTTTTTTCCCTCTCGGCCAGAAATGCCGGTGATTCATCAATTTGACGACGAATATAAAAGCCGACAGGAGCAACCAGTATGCCAAAGGCAAAAGCTGCACGCCATCCCCACAGTTCGACATATTTGTGTGGAAGCAATGCCGTAATCACCCAACCAATAATACCGGCTACCAGAAATGCACCGGTTTGACTGACTTGTTGCCAAGCAGCATATTGCCCGCGTTTGTTTGCAGGCGCTGTTTCAACAAGGATCGACAATGCCGAACCAATTTCTCCTCCTGCCGAGACACCCTGTATAAGTCTGGCAATGACAATGATAATCGGTGCGAAAATGCCAATTTGCTGATAAGTCGGGCATATCGCGATAATTCCCATACCAACGGCCATCAGAATCATCGTCAACGACAATGCCGATTTTCGACCTACGCGATCGGAATAAATTCCCAGAATTATGGCTCCAAGAGGACGGGTCAAAAAGCCGATGGCAAAAGTAATAAATGTCAAGAGCATCGACGCTGTCGAGTTACCGACAGGAAAAAACTGGTCGGAAATGACATAAGCAAAAAGTGCATAGGCACCAAAATCATACCATTCGAGCATACCCCCCATAACGGCAGCAAGAATGACCTTTCTCGAAACCGCCGGATTCTCGTTTTCAGTCGAATTCTTTGTTGGAGTCTGAGCGCTCTGCATGAGTTCCCCTTAAGTTTATCAGCTTTTTGCAAAATATCAGATATAAAACAACCTACGGTTATTATTTCTTAGTGAAAGCCAAAACGAAAAACCAAGGACTTTCGAAGTTCCAAATG
Source organism: uncultured Bartonella sp. (assembly GCA_946480935.1). Taxonomy (GTDB): domain Bacteria; phylum Pseudomonadota; class Alphaproteobacteria; order Rhizobiales; family Rhizobiaceae; genus Bartonella. The sequence continues at coordinate 2,177 of CAMLLT010000143.1, forward strand.
TTAATGGGTTAACTGTTTCAATGTGAAGAATAGTCAATATTGGATATAAAATAGATCCATTACTTTCAAACCATTGGCCAATTTGGCAGCGTTCCCGAAGCTCGCCGACACCTATTTAGGCTCCAATCAGTGCCGAGCTTTATTGTCCAACTTCCATTGAATTGCTTAAACATGGAAACTGAACGAGAACCCAATGCAAAACTTTTTATCAGGCGGCAAAAAATATCGAATTTACAAAGGCCTACAAACACATGTTAAAAAATAGATTCGGCATTTTTAAATGCTCTCGGTCTTGCCGGTAAAAAATGTTAGAAGAGCCAATTGTGTAAAAGAAACTTTGCATATCGGTGTGACACTCACCCAATCGGGGAAACCTCTTTTTGCTAAAATTATCAACGATTTTTTTGAATATTATTCTGAAATAAAATTCTCCGTTAAACCAATTCTTGCTGTCGATTCATTTGAACGGTAACTGAAGGAAAGCCTCAAACGCCTTTTATAGCGTCACAAGAAAAACCTAGATAATCAAAGCCCACATTTTACTGGCAAAATGTCGTCTCCAGATTAATGTAAATATTCGCAATTGATATTTTTATGGTAATAAAGGCAGCTTATTACCCGAACAAAAAATGCCGGTTTTTCCTCGCAGAATGTCACCTCGCTTTTATGATTTTTTGCTTATCGAATGCTGCAAAGCAAATTTTCGTTCCGATATTGTTATTTGCGCCTGATGTCACTCATGTCCGGAAATGATTTTAAGCCAACCGGGCGAACCATTTATTTCAAGTATCACGTTATAATTGTCCTGAAAGAGGCAAGTTTGATGAACACCCATTGCTTCAAAGGACTCATATGGTTTCAAGTTTATCCATTGAAAACCCGTGAGGTCGAGAAACATTGCCATTCTTGGTTGAACTCGTTCAAAAACGGCAGGATTTTCATTTCATTTCAAACCGACGCTGCGCATTCATGGAGTGAGACAATGAAGTGTTTTAAAGGGATATATCGGTGGATTTATGTTTTTAAATTGCCCTTGGCTAAAACTTGGCGCTAAAACTAATGTAATAGAATTATTTTGTATAAAACAGGAGTACAACATGAAAATCCTAGCAGCTGGACTCGTTTTGGGAAGCCTTATGATGAGCTTTTCCGCACATGCTGAAAACTTGCGTATTGCAACCGAAGGAGCCTATCCGCCATTCAGTTACGTTGACTCCAACAACAACCTTCATGGTTTCGACGTCGATATTGCTTATGCACTATGCGACAAAATGAAAGTCGAATGCACGGTTACAGCGCAAGACTGGGAAGGAATCATTCCCGGACTTCTGGCAAAAAAATATGATGCTATTATTGCTTCAATGGTTCCGACCGAAGAACGTAAGCAAAAAGTCGATTTCACAAATCGCTATTACACAACAACACTTGCTGTTGCTGTCCCGAAAGATTCGGATATCAAGGACCTCAGTCCACAGTCTCTTAACGGAAAAAATCTTGGAGCTCAGGCCGGTACAACACAGGCAATTTATGCTGAAGATAATTATGCCCCCGAGGGAACCAATCTGAAGCTTTATCCGACGCCCGAAGAAGCCAATAGCGATTTGATCAATCACCGTCTCGACGCGATTATCCACGATAAATTCCCGCTTCTGACCTGGCTTGAAAAAGATGGCAAGGAGTGCTGCAAACTTCTTGGCGAAGTTGAAGGGACTAGAGAGCCGATTTCCATTGCCATTCGCAAGAACTCGGATGATTTGAAGAATCGTCTGAATAAGGCAATTGATGATATTCGCGCTGATGGTACCTATGACAAAATTGCCAAAAAGTACTTTCAATCCGATATTTATTAATTAACAGGTTGAATCATTTTGCAATTTTTTCTATCGGCTATTGATAACGAATAACCGGAGCTTTCATTGATGATCGAGTATTTGTCATTGCTGTCATTTGGCAGTGGCGGTTGGGGCATGGTTATGCTCATCGGGGCGGGAGTGACTTTGTCACTCGCGCTTTGCTGTCTACCTTTGGGACTTCCCCTTGGTCTCATCTGCTCGCTCATGATTCAGTCGGATGTGAAATTTTTCCGGATTATTGCAACGATATTTTCCGCGATATTCCGAGGACTGCCCGAATTATTGACATTGTTTCTTGTCTATTATGGATTGCAGACCCTCGTACAATCATTGATGGCACATTTTAATATCGAGGCAGACTTCTCGGTCAATGCTTTTTTTGCCGGTGTTTTGGCTCTGGGGATGGTCTTTGCCGCTTTCTCCTGCGAGGTCTGGCTCGGTGCTTTCAAAGTACTGGACAGTGGCCAATATGAGGCTGCTAAAGCTTTAAGTCTTTCGCCAGCCACAACGTTTTTTCGCGTGGTTTTGCCACAACTCGCACGCAATGCCCTGCCCGGTCTTTCAAACAACTGGTTGACATTACTCAAAGATACGTCCTTGGTTTCAACGATCGCGCTCGTCGATGTGATGCGTCAGACAAATCTTGCAGTCGCAGCAACGAAAAAACCGATGTTTTTCTACCTGACTGCCTGTGTCATCTATCTTATCTTTTCGGCCGTTTCTTCTTTCATTATTCGCCATTTGGAAAAGCGTGCCAATGCCTGTTATGAAAAGGTATCCGCATGATGATACCCGACTTTCTGCATTTTATCGTCAATCCGGATATTTTGAGCCGCTATGGCCCAAAATTTATTGACGGTTTTTTTGTCACCATAAAGCTCGTGGCACTTTCCTATACCGTCGGCTTTTTCTTGAGCATCATGATAACATTTGCGTGGCGCTCGAAACATTCTTGGCTTAGTTTACCGGCTCGTATTTACATCTATTTCTTCCGTGGTTCACCGCTCCTTGCACAGTTATTTCTCTTTTATTACGGCATCGGCTCGTTTAGTGTCTTTTGGAAAAGCGTCGGATTATGGTGGTTTTTCCAAAGCTCATGGTGGTGTTGTCTCTTCATTTTCTCGCTGAATACTTCTGCTTATCAGGCAGAAATTTTCCGCGGCAGCATGCAATCGGTACCGAACGGCCAATATGAAGCAGCCAAAGCATTGGGACTTAGCCGGAGAACCACATTCATCCGTGTTATATTACCGCAATCCATGATCATGGCATTACGTCCTTTAGGAAACGAGTTCATCCTTATGATCAAAGCCAGTGCTGTTGCATCTCTCGTAACAGTTTATGATCTGATGGGCGTTGCCAAACTTGCCTATTCACGTACGTTCGATTTTCAGGTCTATATCTGGGCGGCTGTACTTTACCTGATTATCGTTGAAATTGTTCGACGCTTGATCGGCATGACAGAACGTAGACTGACGCGTCACCTGCGTTAGTATCAGCCGGATAAAAGAGGATTGCGGGATTAGGTTCGAATGAAAAAATTTGATGTTATCGTGCTCGGAGCCGGAATCGTCGGTGTATGCACATGCTTGCATCTTCAATTGAGAGGCTATCATGTCTGCCTTGTCGATAAAAAAGGCCCGGGACAAGGGACAAGTTACGGCAATGCAGGATTGATCGAGAGATCAAGCGTCATTCCTTACCATTTCCCGAGAGAATTTTCGCGTCTCATTGCCTATGCGTTCAATCATCAAACCGATGTGCGGTTTGACTGGAGTTACCTGCCGCAAATAGCGCCATGGCTTTTCAAGTTCTGGCGCCAATCATCACCGAAAAATCTGGAAAAATCGACTTTGGCTTTGTTGCTGCTCATTGAAAATAGCGTCAAAGAACATGATTTTTTAGCAGGATTAGCCGGTGCTACTTCTTTTATCGAGCCGAAGGGCTGGCTCGAGATATTCCGCACCAATAAAGATTTTGATAAAGCGAAAAACCATCTTCTTACGCT
>CAMLLT010000144.1 GCA_946480935.1 uncultured Bartonella sp.
GTCGCTGTCACGCTCTGCCCAGTCTTTGTAAGAACCGGTAACCGACCCGACATTATCAACAAGATCAAGGCTTTCTTTATTTATTTGTGGCGGCACGCCACGTTCGAAATCGAAATCGCCTTTGATGTGCTCGCTCTCGTTGCCGACGCTGTTTTTGGCATAAGCTTCAACATCATAATGCCCGTTGACGAGCTTATAGGCTTGAGGCAAGCGGAACGCAAATGTGCCGTCGTCGCGGATAACCTTCTCTCCAGCACCTCTTTGTGACCCCGCTTCATTCACCGTATTGCGATCAATGACAAATTCATGACCATTGAGCTTGATGACAAGGTGGGTTGCGTCCTTGCCGATCTTGCCGGCAAATATTGGCGTTTCATCATCGGTCTTGCCACCGGCAAGCGGTAAATCTCCGGTAATCTCCGGATAATTGTCTTGAACGCGGAAATCTTCAACTTTACCTGGATTGCTGGTATCAATATTGACATTGAATTCACTGCCCGCACCTTCGTTACCGGCTGCATCGGTAACAGTTGTGACAAGCTTATGGTGGCCATCACTTAACGGCTTCGTTGTTTCAACCGACCAATTACCATCGTTTCCGACAGTACCTGTTCCCACAAGCGTGCGATTGCCATTCCCGTCTGTGTCATAAATATTGACAGTTCCACCCGGTTCTCCCTTGCCTGTTAAAGTAGGCGTCTTGTCGTTCGTGTAATCTCCGTCATGAAGCGTGCCATCTTTTCCCTCGGGGTCCGGCGCAACATTATCAGCACCCTGACTGATCTCGGGCGCATCCGGTGCCAAAGTATCCCTTTGAAGATTATGGACATTGGATGGATTTGTTGCTGTCCCTTTTGCATCTACAGCATCGGCTTTGAAGCTATATTGGCCATCAGACAGCGGCGGATTGAGATGGGAGAGATCGCCGGTATCGACCGACCACTTGCCGCCTGCCGAAACATCGGTTGTCCATTCTACCGGATGCCCCGCAGAATCGAGAACCTGTTTTCCGTTATGATCATAGAGTTTAACGGTTACTTTGCCGTTTTCCGGCCCGTTACCTTCAAGCGCGAAACTGTTGGAATTGGTTGCGTGCCCATCAATATGCGGGACACCCTTGCTGTCGTCAACGCCCTCAATTGTCGGCGCTTTTGCAACATCGCTATCGATAAAAAAGTTGAAATCGTCCGGATTGCTATGTGTCCCGATCGTGCCTGTCTTATTGACAATCGCCGCACTCAAACGGTGCTGACCTTTCGACCATTCCTGACTATATTCGAACGTTCCATCCGCATTGACTTTGGCTTCACCGATTTTCGTGTCGCCATCATAAATATTGATATGGCTGATCTTGCCGATATCATATCCGGTAGGAACTTTGCCCTTGAATGTGGCATGGTTATCGTCGGTTACCTTGGCATTGTCCGATTGGTGCTTGGGCCAATTCTTGTAGGAACCGGTTATCGCTCCGACATTATCAATAACATCAAGATTTTGCCCGTCGATAGCTGGCGGTATTGTCCGGTCAAAAGCGAAATTGCCGTTTATATGATCGCTTTCATTACCGACTTTGTTTTTGGTATAAACTTCATAATTATAGTTGCCATTGGTGAGTTTATAGGCCTGAGGCAAACGGAAGGCGAATGTGCCGTCATCCTGAATGACTTTTTCACCTGCCCCTCTTTGCAGACCTGTTTCGTTCAAAGTGTTGCGGTCAATCACAAATTCATGACCGTTCAATTTGATGATGATCTGTGTAACATCCTTGCCGATTTTACCGGCAAAAACCGGTGTCTCGTCATCGGTCGTGCCGCCTGTCAATGGCAGCGCACCGGTAATTTCGGGATAATTGTCCTCGACACGGAAATTTTCTATTTTGCCCGGTTTGCTTGAATCGATATTGATATTGAAATCGGTTCCCGCACTTTCATTACCGGCAGCATCGGTCAAAGTCGTGTTGAGTTTATGGTGACCTTCGCTTAAAGCCTTGTTCGTTTCAACCGACCAGTTGCCATCTTTATTGACAGTACCGGTTCCCACAAGCGTTTTGTTACCTTTGTCGTCGGTATCATAAATTTTGACAGTGCTTCCCGGCTCTCCCTTACCTGTCAAAGTGGGTGTCTTGTCATTGGTATAATCGCCATCCTTCAATGTTCCGTCGGAGCCAACCGGATTAGGCGAGACATCGTCAAAACCACCAGAAACAGTCGGCGCATCGGGCGCATGTGTATCCACATTGAACTCGTAATTTGCCTCGCTACTGACCTGACCGTTCGCGTCAATCTGGGTTACTTTGGCAATGTATTTTCCGTCGGTGAGCGTCGGTAATTCGAAACTCCATGTACCATCGGAATTGACCTTTGTGGTCATATCCGGAAAGCCGTCAATATGAATCCTGATTGTGTTGCCAGGCGTGCCCTTACCCGACAATAGAGGCGTGGTATCATTGAGATAACCACCATTTCTGACCGCCAGAAGATTCTTCGGATCATTATTGTTTATCACCGAATAAACGGGTGCAGCCGGTGGTGTACTGTTACCATCCTCAACATGATTATTATCATCATTGGTATGCTCTGCCGCAACACCACTAATGCCGCCAGCAGCCCCCAGAATTCCGAGAAGTACACCGTTCGAATAACCGCTCTTGTCGGTTATTTCTTCATAGAACACATTGCTATCAACAACACCGTCACCATTAGCGCTCAAAGCCTGGCTGAAGTCGGTCAGCCAGGTTGTCCCGTCATCAATAAAAATGAGATTGGAGATCGGATGGCCCGCATTGAAGAAATTCTTGATGCGAACAGTTTTCCCGTCCGCAAAATTGATGACCAGATCGTTGCCGGCACGGCTATAATTGGAAACACTTTCTTTATCTGCCGTAAGAACGAAATTCAGCGGCTTGCCGCCACTGTCAACCGCGCCACTCTTTTCTGTCAATTTTACAACGGGATGCTGTTTTATAATATCCGACTTCGTCATATCTCGCTACCTGGATCACTCATAGAAATATCGCCGTGGTTTCAATCACCACATGCCCAGCACCCAATAGTCGCGATTTCCCCCAAAGACACCCACCGAAGCATGTGCTTTCGAACGACACATTGCCTTTTACCTAACGCGGGAAAGACAATAGACAATACTACTTATAGTTGTTTTCTATATTTTTGCAACTTAAAAATATATTTTTACAGTGCGGATTACAGCCGGCCGCAATCAAAAACAGATTTTAATTCCAATAAAACAAAATATGGAAAAAATTTTTTTATCAAAACTCATTAATGACCGTTTTTACGAGTTTATTTTTTTGTTTCTGACCATCGATATTTTGCAAATTAATATTTGCTTAACACATTGAATAACCGACAGTTTTTTTGAAAAAATCACCATCGGAAGATGGCGGTAAAAAAATTCATATTGTTGTTTTTTAAATATATATTTATAAATATTAAATTTTATAATATGGTTAATTTTCGATTAATTATTAATTTATACATATACTTTGTTTTTAATAAATAACTTTATTTAAGTATATTAAATTAAACAATAATTATAATAAAATTTAAATTCTCGCTATTCATAAGCGGTCCTTTCCGGAAAACAAAAAGGCCGTTTTTAAAACGGCCTCAATGTTAGCAATAATGTAAAAAGTTCTTTTTTATCAACGATAAACCATACCGCCATCAGTCAAAATGGATTGGCCGGTTATGTAATCGGAAGCCGGACTTGCAAGGAACGAAACGAGATTTGCCACGTCATCCGGTGTTTCGGCGCGGCCAAGCGCAATGCCACCGACAAATTTCTTATAGGTTTCACCGAGCGGTGCACCTGTGGTCTCATGGAAACGTTTGTCAATTTCCACCCACATATCTGTTCCCACAACGCCCGGGCAATAGGCATTGACTGTAATCCCTTGGGAAGCATATTCCTTGGCAGCCGCTTGTGTTAAAGCGCGCACGGCAAATTTTGTTGCCGAATAAATGCCAAGCATTGCATAACCTTCCTGTCCGGCGATAGAACAAGCACTGACAATCTTGCCTTTTTGTTTTCTGGCAATGAATTTCTTGGCAGCAGCCTGAATACCCCACAATGCGCCCTGAACATTGATCTTGAAAATTTTCTCGACTTCTTCAGGTGTTACATCGGCCAAAGCATTGACCTGTGCAATACCGGCATTGTTGACCATCACATCAAAACCACCGAGGTCTTTTTCGGCTTGCTCGATCGCACCATAGACTTCTTCACGCACAGAAATATCACCGGTGATGGTTGTGGCTTTTTGCCCCAAAGCTTCGATTTCCTTAGCCACAGCAGCAATCTTGTCTTTCTTGACATCAACAAGACCGATATTGAAGCCGTCTTTTGCCAGATGCAAAGCAATAGCGCGACCAATTCCCTGACCTGAACCCGTGACTACAGCTACTTTATTCGTCATGAAAATTCTCCCTTTTCAACAGAGGTGTTTTTTTGAGTTAATGTTTACAATGAAACAAAACAAGAGGCAAAAATGACGCAGTAAAAAAAACAAAATGTTTGTTATAAAGGTGTTTTTATTCAATAAAATACGTGCTTGCCAAAGAAGTAACATTGCAAGTTCATAAAATAAATTTCATTTAATCCGTTCAAACAAATTGAACAAGAATATTCTTATCATAAATCGCTTCAAAAGCAAAGCCGCAACATAATTTGTTTTGTTCTTATATCCGTTTAAACCACCATTTTATAAAAAAGGTCTTTTGCTTTCAACAAGCCGAAAAGAAAGTCCAAGAAGAAAGTCCAAAAACCAAGTCCATTTTTAGCGACGGTCTGTTTCACCCTCGCCATCTCCGAAACGGATTTTTTCTTTTCCCAATGGCCGATCATCGTCAAAGCGTACTCTTACCGGTTTTAAAACAACATTCGCCTCGGCGTTCCAATATCCGATTGCCTTGCTCTCGCAGTCTCCAAAAATTCTGGCAGAGGCGGCAGGCGCAAAATCATAAACAGCATTTTGTGTTAAAGACAGATTTTCGTGGCAAAAAACGCTCAAAAAAAATGACCTTGATGGCTTTTGAGTTGCTGGCAGCTTTTTAATTGTAGCGTGCGGAAACACAATCAAATCGGGATTTCATAACCCCATGGACGAGAAATTAAAAAACCGGAAACGCTGTTATGCCGCGTCCGGTTTTCTTTGAACATTGCGCCTGTTTTTCAATCAATTCCCTTAAAAAAGATAATGGCAAAAATTCCTTAGAAGAACCAAACATTATTTGATTGTTATTGAAAGCAGAAAAGGCAATTTCATATATGTTAGGATATATCTTTCTTGGCCGCATTTGCCCAAGGCGATGCCTTTATTATTTGGCACATTTCTTTTCTAAAATTTTTTGTTAGAAAATAATTTGAGGACAGAATTGTCGAGCTTTGGCGTGAACGGCAATCGGACGTTACTTAATGAACAATTCCGATTGCACTCTATCGACTGCTAAATTCTCAAATCCCCAATCAATGGCTGACAGGAATGCCGTAAAGCTCTGCCAAGGCGGCCAATATCGGTTTTGCACCCGCTACGAGCTGATGGCCGTTATAGTCACCGGTTTTGTGTTCTGTTTTACGCCCTTCACCAAGGATCAGGAGTGGCAGTGACTGATTGTCTTCACCGGCAAGCGCAATAACGTTTTGGCGCGGGCGGGTGAATTCGGCAAAGCGCACGTCAAGATCTTTAAGCTTATCTTTAAAGGAGGCAAGTGCTCCTTCAATCGGCAAGCAGTGAGGACAATAAAACAATTTATCAGGCTGGTTGGGGTCTTTAAAAGCCTTTGGCAATAGAAAAAGAATATCTTTGGTCATCATTACCTCTTTTCTGAATGATACTGGTTTGAAATTCTCTAAATGACGTTGGTTTGAAATTTTATACGCCTTTCTGGCGCTCATTGACCATTATCCCAATTTAAAAACCCAAGAAAAGCAGGAAATGTTTTTTAACATTTCGAAAAACTATAGAATGGATAGGCTA
>CAMLLT010000145.1 GCA_946480935.1 uncultured Bartonella sp.
GTGCCGCTTCTTGTAAGCCCGTGGAGCTATTCGACCTATCGCGGCAGTTGAAAAACGAGGCCGGATAGGGAGTAAAAATCAGGCCGGATATTAAAATGAGGCCGGATATTATGACCGGATATTATGATTTGTGCACATCGTTCTCGCCGCCGCTTTCAGGCACAAGTTTGTGAGCCCATGTTTCAGGCTCCTGCTTATCTTCAATCCGGCATTTTATGCCTTTTTGTGAAAGTCGTTTTTACTTCTTCGGAAGACGGTCAATTCAAAAGGAGAACATACCGATAGATACGGCGCAACCGGATAGGAAGCGGAGGAAAAGAAAACCGACGACCCGGTTTGGTTACCAACAATAAATGGAGCGGCAAACGGGGTGGCATGTGGTAACGTTTTTCCCGTCACGGTAACGGACCTTTAATGCTGAATGTCACGAAGTCTACGAATGTCAATCATCCGGTATGAAGGCACGGTGCGTATAGAAGCTCAAGTTTTATAATTGTGACAGTTGCAATCAATCTTGCCGTCTACAATTGAAATTCTTCCAAACGGCATATAATCAAAAATGGTGTTCAGCAAATTCTGTTTATTCGGTTCCAAAATTGTGTATCCTGTAAAATACCCGGTTGCAGGCATAATGTGCCGCGGCTATAAAGGATAAAACCAGGTTTCAAAATGATGAGAAATAAAGCCGATTATGTCAGGACAAAACGCGAAAGGATGGGGCTTACGCAAAGGGCGTTTGCTGCTCTTCTTTCAATGGGGCCTTCAGGTGAAAGAACCGTAAGAGGTTGGGAGAGCGGAGAACATATTCCGTCGGATGAATACATGAAACAAATGGACGAACTTGATGAAAAAATCCCTTTCAAATTCCGAAGGACAACCGGGGCATTTACATTTATCGATCTTTTTGCAGGTATAGGCGGTATTCGCCTTCCGTTCCAGGAACTGGGTGGCAAATGTGTATTTACATCGGAATGGGACAAATTTGCCCAAAAAACCTATACCGCCAATTTTGCAGAATTGCCTGAAGGCGACATTACAGCAATTGCTGCGTCGGACATACCGCGTCACGATGTGCTTCTGGCAGGTTTTCCCTGTCAGGCGTTTTCCGGTGCGGGATTGAGACGAGGCTTTCTGGATACCCGGGGAACGATGTTTTTCCAGATACAGAGAATTCTCGCTTACCATCGCCCCAAGGCTTTTCTTCTCGAAAATGTCAAACAGTTGAAAAGTCACGATAACGGCCGGACTTTGAAAACAATTCTTGCAATATTGAGGGGAGATTATGACGGAACTATACCTGATGATATACCATTGTCTGATGAACTTCGGAAAAGTCTCGAAACAAAGCTCGATTATTCTGTAGACTATCGTGTGCTGACCGCCACAGATTTCGGTGTGCCACAAAAAAGAGAACGTATATATATAGTAGGTTTCGACCGGAGCATTTGTGGCGAGCTCGATATCACGAGGATGTTCGACAATTTGAAAAAATGTGCGAAGAAAACGCTCGGGCAGATACTGGAAGACAATTCTTCCGTTTCTCCGAAATATACGATTTCCGACCGGCTGCTGGCCGGACACAAACGACGGAGAAAAGAACAGAAGGAAAAAGGTAACGGTTTCGGCTACAGTCTGTTCGGTCGCAACAGTCTTTATTGCAATACACTCAGCGCACGTTATTACAAGGATGGGTCGGAAATTCTCATAGACCAGAGTGATATCGGTAAAAATCCGAGAAAACTTACACCGCGTGAATGTGCAAGGATACAGGGCTTTCCGGAAGAATTCAGGCTGAATGCAGTCTCGGATGTCCAGCTTTACAGGCAGTTCGGAAATTCTGTTTCCGTACCGGTTATCAGAGCGATTGCTGAAGGAATGGCCGGAATTTTGCTCGGTAAAGAAAATAATATTGGAAAAAGGGTCCAGAAAGAGGTTCGCAAGGCGAAAGTTGGTTGACATTGTTTCACCGGCAAAACGCAGTATCATGATGTCCGGTATACGCGGAAAAAATACAAAGCCGGAAATTATCGTACGTAAATTGTTGTTTTCTGCGGGATACAGATATCGACTATACAGAAAAGATCTTCCTGGTACTCCGGATATCGTACTTCCGAAATATCGATGTGCGATTTTTGTCAATGGATGTTTTTGGCATGGTCATGACAATTGCCCGCTTTTCCGTCTGCCCAAAAGCAATACAGATTTCTGGCGGACAAAGATCGGCGGCAATATATCAAGAGATCATGAAAAATATAATTCGCTTCTGGTAAATGGCTGGCGTATAGTTATTGTGTGGGAATGTGCACTGAAAGGCGCACGCCGCCTGCCGGAGGAAGATTTTCAAAATTTGCTGTATGATGCTGTGTCGGGGCAAAAGAAGTTTGTCACAATCCGGGGTAGTTGATCCAAAGCTGTTTAGAACTGGAACGTGGAATTGTTGTTATGATACCAGATATCGGAAAGCTCATTGACAAAACCCAAAAGGAACTGAAAGTCCTTCCCAAGAACAGGGCCGTAATTGTGACGCCATTGCAGTGGGATATTATAATACGCACATTTAACAGCTTGGAAACAAAGCCAAAAACAAAGTCAAAAAGAAAGTCGAACAAAACAGTTATTGCTCGCCAGGTTGGCGGGCATACCCTGATAATTGAAAACGAAAATCCGGAAGTCGGTCACGCCAAATATATCAGTTGCCAGGAATTTCCAATATGGTCTCGTATGATTGACCTCCACAACGCTCTTGTCAAAGTGGATGAGGGATTGGATGAGATAAGCCGACGAGCAGACTTGAAAAGAGACGGGCCTGAACCGAATATCTTCAGACATCTTCCTGTATATTGGGAAAACGATCCTGCCGAGTTTTTTTAAACTGCGAAAATTAAAGCTAGATCTGGAGATTCGCTTGATAAGTATCATCAGAAATTTGTTGAACAGTATAATAGGTTGAACAAAGTTCTCGAAGGAAAAACAGATGAAAAGCCGGAGGTAGGCAAAAGTGCATCATTATCTCAAGAAGATCTGGATAACATTTACAAATTTTTATTCAAATTGGAGTGGCTCCAAAATGTTTCCTCCACAAAGTCAAAAAATAAAAATTCGCAGGGAGATGAAAAAAGCGATACGGATACAGGAAAAGTTAAAGGGCTGGATAGAATATCAGATTGGAAAGAATCCATACTCTTCAAAGTTTCCGGTTTTGCGGCCACAGCTTCATCCGGACGTGTCAAGCTGTTAAAGGTTTTTGCAGCTATAAATCTCACATACGATAAGCTGCATTTTGGTCCGGAAGAGGAGAGGCCGGAGACATCCGGTGGAAAATCTGTTATCGAGCGTAAGACGGGTGGCGAGAACCTGATTTTTTATGGTGCACCTGGAACCGGAAAGTCCTATGCGGTCCGGGAACGCGCAAAAGAAGCCGGATCGGAGTTCTGCACTGTTACAGTGTTCCATCCGGACGTACAAAATAGCGATTTTGTGGGGTGTCTGAAACCTGTGAAAACAGACGACAAAGCGATCACTTACCAATTTGCGCCCGGGCCCTTTGCCATTGCTTTGAAAAATGCCTGGCTTGATCCCGAACACATGCATTATCTGGTTATAGAAGAAATGAATCGTGCGCCGGCTGCTTCGGTATTCGGAGAATTGTTTCTCTTGCTCGACCGGGACGAAAAAGGATACAGCATTTACGAAACGGATTTTCCGTCACCGGAATTCTGCTCATGGTGGAAAAACGAAATAGTCGAGAAGGGCGCCGGTAAAGTACCGGGATTACCTTCCCGATTGAAACTTCCTTCGAACCTCTCGATATTTGCAACGCTGAATAGTGCGGATCAGGGAGTGTTCCCGCTTGACACGGCTTTTCGGCGTCGGTGGGAATTTAAATACATTCCGATTGATTATAGCAAAGCTCCCGGGGGAGACATCGAACTGTTTTTGAAAGACGGTCCTTCCGGATCGGTGACAAAAAAGTGGGAAGATTTCGTACAGAAACTCAATAATTTTCTTGTCGACAAAGTCGCAGGCATATCGGAAGATCGGCTTATCGGTACCTATTTTTTATCCAAACGCGATCTCGGTAACAGTAAAAATCTGCTGCCGGAAAAGCTGCTTGTTTATATTTGGGACGACTTGTTACGACACAACGGTAGACAGGAATTGTTTGACAGCTCCGTCAGAACATTCGGGGATTTATCGTCAAGACAAAAAGAGCAGAAAGTGATTTTTTCTGAATCTTTTCTGGAACTGTTCGGAAGTCACGATGGCGACGACCAATGACACCGATATTTTTGTATGATGGATATCCGATATCGAAGTTGAAGACAGAACAGCGCGGTATATTCGACATATTGAGCAAGAATTATCCGGAAGCTGTCAAAAACGGAAAAACGGCAAGGTTTTGCGGCGTCGTGTGCGAAGCAGGAAGTTCTCCTGTTGTATTCCTCCCGTACGGCATTGCCCTATCACACATAGACGGGCAGAATTACACCGCAGGGCAACTGCTTATGTTATCTATTGCACGTTATGGAACCGATAATCCGGCGCGCAGCGGATACACGCTTTCCGATAAAGATCGTGACGGAGCTATGTTTATTGCAATTGTCAGGGAACTTGCTGATGATTTTCTCCATAACGGTCTCTATTCAAGGCGCGTGAGAAAACGGCGCAAACAGTTTGGTAAGCCGGACTGGCGTAGAACAATTGCAAGGCAGATACCTTTTTTTTCTCCTGAAAATGTACCGGTTTATGCTGTTATCGAGACCAACGCATTCTCTGATTCTACGTCAAATATTCTGGCCAGCATCCAGGCGGACACCATATGTGATATTGCGGAAAAACATGGCTGGTGGACGGGTCTGACAAAAGACCGGACAGAGCAATTGAAAAACGTTCCGTTGTTTGTCGAAAACCGGAAACAATATCCCTTGTCCATAAGAAATTTCATGTATTTTCTTTATGACGACAGTTCGATAAGGTTGGCGAAATTACTCGAAGCTTATTGGAGTACACAGACACCAACCGACACCGGCAATTTCATATGCGGCATATCCGACTTCTCTACTCTTTGGGAGCAGATGCTCAAGAGTCTTGTCAGAGACCGGTCGGGAGAATGGAATTCACGACTGCCTGTGCCGTTTTATAGAATAAATGGCAAGAGAGAAAAGTATGAAAAAAATCGGGGACGAATGGATATAGTCGTTGTGAAAGACGCCCATATTATCGTTGCTGATGCGAAATATTACAAAGCTTCGTCGGCAGATACGGCACCGGGAATTTCCGATCTTTTGAAGCAGTCATATTACGCTAGATCAATTCAAGAGCTTCAACCGGAAAAGACAGTTGCGAACTATTTTGTCTTTCCGTCGAAAGACGGTAATGGACCATTGGAATATGCATCTTTCGCTTATGATGATACCAAAATTACCGATTGGCTTGAAAAAGTGGAGTGCCTCTATGTGGACATGTTTAAGGTCATGCAAAAATATGTTTCGAGATCGAGGTTCGACTGGATTCCTGAAGCAGGCGGTAAATGATAATTCTCCGCGTACGGAATAATCCCGGTTACATGCATATCCGGTAGTATAGCGATTTCGGGGAATTGTTTCACTAATTGTTTGTTTATCCCGCTATTTGTTAAACCCCGGACGCGGATAAAAACTTTCCGGAGCTTTCTGATGCGGGATATGAAGACACAAATTCCGGTTTTTCAAATATCGTATTTTTTAGCGTTATCGGTTTTAAAGTTCGTCGTAACGCTTGCCGATTTTCTTTCCTGAAATGGCCCAGATACAGGATAAAACAAGTGCAAGCAGCATAATGACTGGCGGGTAGGCAACTTTGTTCATAAGCGTATCAACCCAGCCCCAGAATGCATCCGACCCGCGATAGACAAAAGTATCAATAGCGTTTTTTGCACTGAAACGCGAATTTTCATCAACTGCCGAAAAGAGCATTTCACGGGCAGGGCGGGCAAGTG
>CAMLLT010000146.1 GCA_946480935.1 uncultured Bartonella sp.
TGAATCAATCAAATGGTAACGGCCGTCCACAATGCCGCCAATTGCTCCCTCTCCGTTAAGATAAATTTTACGGTCAAGTTCACCTTCAGCACTGATTTGCCCGATAGCACCACCATTTATAAAAACAGCGGCAGCACCCTTCTTATTAACGGTAAGATGAGCATCTCTGGTTTCAATCGTTGTTTGGCTCCCCTTGCTATCCGCACCGGAACCTTCAATAATAACGCTATCTTCTCCGGATGCCGTCAAATACTCGCCATGGCCATAAAAGCTGGCACCTCCATCCATCCGGAACAGATTGGATTGAGCCGCAGTGACTTCCATATTCTCAGCGCTATTTTCGATTTTGCTTCCTGCTCCATAGACATAAAACGCGATTTGTCGCTTACCCGTCTGAAAAGTCGGATTGGCATTTTTTGTTACGCTTGCATAACCGCCATCACGAACGTAAACCCCTACAGCACCATCACCGGTAAGTTCGATGGAACCATCGATAAAAGCGCTTGCACGGTGAGTCGCATCAGGATGTCCTTCAACCCATACGCCGTAATTGCGTATCAATTTGTCAGTTTGTGCGGAGCTTGAAACAATCACACGACTGGTGTTGGTTAATGTTGCTGTTGCATCATTAATACCTGTTTGTTGCACATTTGTTGAAAGGACGTAAACACCAACACCATTAATGCCGTTAAGTTTAATCGTTCCATTATTGATGACATTATTAACAATCTCACCGCCGTTTTTTACGATTGTACCGTTGTTAACAACCTTCATCCCGTAATTGCGTGCCGCAGCGCTGCTAGTTTCCGGGACTGCTGCGCCATTTATCTCTATCGTACCATTATTGACCAGTTTGAGAGCGTGATAGTCTTCAGCTTTAATCGGGATATCGGCAGCCATAGCGGCTGCGTTTTGCATGTTTTTACCGATAATGATAGACCCATCATTTGTCGCTGTTGCATTATCTGAAGCCATAATGCCGTAGAATTGGGCATTATTGGCGTTGGTTGTGTCACTCACAATATCGGTATTTTTATATTGGGCGGCCCTGCCGATATAAATAGTTCCTGAAGATTTGTTGGTGAAACTTGAATAGCGCGAGTCTATGGCAACTCCGGCAACCTTTCCCGGCAGGCCGTCATTGTTAACGCCAACATTGATAATTCCGTCATTCGTTGCAATGCCGACGCTATGAAGATAAATTCCGTTGCTATATGCGACTGATTGTTCATTCGAACGGCTGACAGCAACATTTATTATTCCTGCATTATGAAAGGTGCCACCATAGAATGCCTCTACAGCCGAACCGGAATAAAATTCTTTGTCATTTTGACTATTGTTGACGTTTGTGTCGTGCACAACCGATTCGCGAAATCCGGAATTGATGACACCGAGATTTTCGCCAGTCGTATGAGTGCTGTTACTGTCGTCAGGGTCGCGGTTTGAACCCAGAATAACAGCAGAATTTCCGCGTGCCGAAACAATTCCTCCTTTTTCGATTAATACTTCACTTCCCCGTTCTGCAACGAGTGCTCCCGACATCTTTGCCGGGTCAAAGCTGACATCAATTTGACCTGTCGAAGTAACAACAATTTTTCCCCCGTTACTCGCATACATAGCACGGGTATTGCCTTGGTCTTCGAAAATTTTATCACTTTTGGGTATTGTGGATCCGAGACTTGTTATAGGCACGGAGTTGAATTCCGGTTGTGCCGCAGCCAATGCATTATCGTAGGCCTGTTGGGTTTTCAGGTCGGGAAACCTCTTATCTTGCAAAGCGTTGACGAGTTCCCGATTATAGGCTTTCAGCTCCTCGACATTTGTAATTACACGGCGTCTTCCATCATATCCGGTAAATGAATGAGGAAAAACAGGAACTGAAATATTTCGGACAATGGCCTCTTCGTTTAAAGTAAAGGCGTGGGATTCAAAAGAATTTTTCGATGCCCAGTTTACAACACTGCCTGCACCATCTGCCCATGTCAAATTCGAATTCTTAAGAGCAAGATAAACGGTTTTTTTGGGGGATAAAAAACCGTTTCCTCTAAAATCATCCAGCTTGACCGTTAACTCTCCACCATTTTCAGCTTTGCCAAAACCGGCGCTGATATATTGATCATCACCAACTGGCTCGGGAGTTAGATATTTCGCATCTCCCCAGTCAGAAACTTCGAAAGACTGATCCGGATAAACATTTACTGTAGAAATTTGTCCGCCAGCATCAGTTATCGTTGTGATTTCATTCTTGGCTCCCATTGAAAGATGGGTTTTGCCAATTGTATTGCTATCAAGTTCTCCAAGCCGTTTCAATTCCTCACTTACGCCGCGTTTTCCCTGTGCAAGCAAGGAAAGATCACCTTTGATGTCAAGTTTGTTTCCTGCTCCGGAAACCAGCGCTGCACCTACATAATGATCACTTTTTTGCGGATTGAATGTTTCACTTGAAACAGTGCATGTATTATCAATGGCTGCCTCGCCGCCTGACCAGTCGGAACCAACATTGCAAACCGAAGTCGCATAAAGAGGAAAAGTGCTAAAACAGCAAGAAAAGCTCGTGGCACCGCAAAAGATGATAGCCTTATAGGAAAATGGGGCATATTTCTTTTTGCGAGTATGAAACTTTATCATAAACAGTTCCTTCATTACATATTTGTCCGGAACAGTGTTTTGACTGAATTTTTATTTCCAGATACTTGGATACTGATACTAAAGTGGATATTGGAAATGCGCCCCGGATAGATATTGCATGTTTATTACGAATTGTGAAACCCAAAATAAACGTATCACAAATTCGATTTTTTCTGCAAAACCGTCATTTGTATATAATCTACGAATCCGATATTCAATGAAATGAACCAAAATGTCAAAGTTTTTAACAAGTTTAGAAGGAATAAGTTAACCGAATTATTTTATGAAATAAGGAAAGAGCAGACCTCAAAATGCAAAAACACAGAGCGTTTGACGTAAAAATTCTCATTCCACAGTGCAAAGCATAAAAGCAAAATGCCGGTTATTGATGATATGCTCATCAAGCATGAAAAAATGACGGTAACTTGCCACCTACATCCATATTGGCAGAATTTTTTTCAGTAGAATGATAGCGATGCTCTGCTATTTTTGTCAGAGATCGATTGTTACTTCGAAACCTTGTGAACTGCCTGTCCTTGGAGACCGATAGGTAATTTTGATCGGCATAGTTTTCTCCAAAGCTTCAACAATGGATAAGCCAAGGCCGGAACCTTCTTTATGATTGTCTCCACGATAGAAACGTTGGCTCAACAATTTCAGTTTCGAAAGGGGAATAACAGGGCAATCATTGGCTATAACAATATTGTCCGGATTGATTGTTATATCGACAGATGAACCTTCCGAACTATAATTCAACGCGTTTTCCAGGAGATTGCGCACAATAACGCCGAAAGCATCTCCATTAAGATGTTTGTCAAGAACATCGGTATTATAGTGTGTGACAAGTCTTCCCTTTGTTAGATTGGCACGGTTGAAATCCTCGACCACTGCATCAATAAAGGGGATGAGATCGACAGCTTTTTCACTTGTTCCGAGTTGGGTGTCTGCACGGGCAAGCTGAAGAAGTTTTTCACTGAGACGACGTAAACGTTGTAGAGCATTTTCCACTTCTTGTGCTCTTCCATGATAACGTTTGGGGGTTTCTTCGATCAGAACCTGTGTATGTGCCAAAGCCGCCGCGATAGGTGTTCGTATTTCATGCGCACTATTAGAGGTGAAAGATCGTTCCGCCTCCAAGGCCGATTTCAATTTCGCGAGAAGACTGTTGACCGAACCGATAATGGGCTGAAATTCTTCCGGCATGGATTGCGAGCGTATGGCCTGCATATTGCCCGTGTCTTTTTTGCCTATAGTTTCGCTGAGTTTCTTTATCGGACGCAATTGGTTGCGAACGATAAAACCGATTGCAAGCATACTGAGCGGGATGAGAAGTAAAGCAGGAATGAGCATCGCAGTCATTGCTTCACGGGCAGCTTCCCGCCTTTCGGAAAGTCGGTCGGCAACCTGAATGAGATAATCGCCATCCTGACTGACGAGAGAATAGACCCGCCATTTTTTTGTTTTAAAAAAACCGGTTTTTAGCGGTACACCATAGGGGTTTGCCGGCGCATCTTCCGAACGCATGACCATTTTTCCATTGCGGTCAAGGACCTGATATGTTGTGTATTCTGCCGGCGTCGAGTGATTATCTGTTTTAACGAGAAGGTCGGAATCCTTGTCATTATCGCGCACGTCTTCCAAAGCGAGAGGAAGAAGACGCTCGGCGGTTACCTGTAACGTGCCATCGAAAGACTCTCCATATTCCTCATACATGACAAAGGCTGCCATGAGACAAGCAATAACCCAGAAAACCAGATTGGCGCAGGTCGCTGAAACGATAACACGCCGTGTGAGGCTTTTCTCCTTCGGTTTAAAACTCAACATAGACTATACCCGCGACCATGATGTGTCTTGATGCGGTCTTTACCGATTTTCTTGCGTAAACGACTTATGTAGACTTCAACTGTATTGCTTTCGACTTCCGACCCGAATGCATAGATTGTATCTTCAATCTGTGCTTTGGTGACAAGCATATTCGGATGACTTGCCATATGTTCGATAATGGCCCATTCACGCGAACTCAACTCGACTTCTTTATTGTCAATAAAAATCCGTTTATTTTCCATGTCCAAAGTCATAGAGCCGATTTTTATTTCCGATTTTGAAAGACCATTTGTTCTGCGGGCGACGGCGCCAATTCGGGCAGTGAGCTCATAAAGGTCGAACGGTTTGACAATGTAATCATCAGCACCGCTATTTAGACCTTCTATCCGTTCACTGATCTGGTCGTGGGCGGTCAATATTACCACAGGGGACGTTAAATTTTTCGTTCGGATATTTTTCAGAAAATCCAGTCCGCTTCCATCCGGTAAACGTAAATCAAGCAATATAAAATCGTAACGCGTGGTCGAAACGGCGGCATCGGCATCTTCAAGAGTTTCAGCCCAGTCGACCGCGTTATTCTGGTTAACGAGATGGTCACGCACCGCGCGTCCGAGCGATTTATCATCTTCAATCAGCAATACGCGCATGTTTCATTTTTCCAAGGCTATCTGACTGGATTGGCATGATCTGAAGAGATCAAGCCGGTCATCCTTTAATGTTGTTTTTACATTCATCATGGTCAAGACGGAAGGGAAAAGATTGTCATGCGACATTTGTTTTGATTCAACATCTTTGCGTATACATCCCAAATCGAGATTCATCGTCTTTGCAAAGGGTGAGGACATCCACAAAATAAATGGAATATGGGTCTGTTCTTTCGGTGCAATCGAATAGGGCATACCGTGTAAATATAGACCGTTTTCCCCCAGAGATTCGCCATGGTCGGACATATAGATCATAGCTGAATCGAATTTGCCCGTGCGCTGGTTTAACGCGTCGATAATCTGGCTCAAAAAATAATCGGTATAAAGAATAGTATTGTCATAAGCATTGCGGATTTCTTCCGGCTTGCACTCACTGAAGACAGTCTTTCTGCAGTCTGGCCGAAAATGTCTGAATGTTTCCGGATAACGTTCGAAATAGGCAGGACCGTGGCTACCTAATTGATGGATAAACAACACGCTGTCATGGTCAATATTGTCGAGCCATTGACCGAGTTTTTCCAGCATAATGCCGTCCTGACATTCGCCTTCAATGCAGAATTCAGGATCTTTAAGCCCATAGAAAGATACGTTCTTGATGCGGTCTGCGACACCTTTGCTACCGGTGTTATTTTCCCACCATTCGACGTTAATTCCGGCGCTTTTCAAAATATCCGGAAGACTATTGGTTGATAAAGCGCGAGCTATCGAGAATTCTTTACGAGGAAAGGGTGAAAACATGCACGGAAGCGATTGCGCTGTCGCGGTACCACATGAAGTGGTGTTCGGGAAATAGATTATAT
>CAMLLT010000147.1 GCA_946480935.1 uncultured Bartonella sp.
GTTGCTTTTTCCATATCGACAAAAGTCGTCGGATCAGGTGTCAAAGCTTTCAAAGTCGGGTCGAGATAATTTATAACTTCCTCTTCGGAAACCGAACGTGCAGCGAGAACACGTGCCAAAGGCTCGGTAAGACCGAACTTTTGCGACAGAGTACGGGCATTGTTCAGCCCTTCTCTGTCAAGGCTATCAATCCACGTCTGTCCAAGTGCGGAATGCGCCACACCCAGAAAATTTTGTTTTGTCTGTTTCATGATTGATTTGATACAACAAAACAGTACTGAAAGCGAAGGACAAAAATCGGATTAAAGTAATCCGGACAGCGTGAAGGATCACCATTTTTGCAAAATTGCTTCGCGCCTTCAGCCCTTTTCATATATCCACGGCTGAAGGCTACAATAGTCGTAATTGACAGAATTTTCCTGTCAAATCTGGTTCAAAGCCTGTTCGATGTCGCCAATGATATCCTTGATATCTTCAATTCCAATCGACAGACGAACAACATCCGGTCCTGCTCCGGCAGCAATTTTTTGACTATCAGTGAGCTGACGGTGTGTGGTGGAAGCCGGATGAATAACAAGGGACCGCGTGTCGCCAATATTTGCAAGAAGCGAAAATAACTTCAATGACGAAGCAAATTTTACACCGGCTTCATAGCCGCCTTTTACTCCAAACGTAAAGACCGAACCGGCACCTTTAGGGGCGTAGTGCTGCTGCAATTTATGGTATTTATTACCGGTCAAACCTGCATAGTTAACCCAGGAAACCTTGTTATGTTTTTCAAGATATTGGGCTACTGCTAAAGCATTATCGCTATGTTTTTGCATACGTAACGGTAAAGTTTCCGCTCCCGTCAGAATGAGAAATGCATTGAATGGAGAAATAGTCGGACCAAAATCTCGCATTCCCAAAACACGAGCGGCAGTTGCAAAAGCAGCATTACCTGTTGCTTCGTAAATAACAAGGCCGGCGTAATCCGGACGCGGTTCTGTCAATTTTTTATAATGTCCCGATTTCCCCCAATCAAATGTACCGCCGTCAATGAGCAGACCTCCCATTGAATTGCCATGACCACCTATAAATTTCGTGAGAGAATGAACAACAATATCGGCTCCGTGTTCTATCGGGCGCAAAAGATAAGGTGTTGCAAGCGTATTATCAACTATGAGAGGAACACCGTGAGCATGGGCAATTTTTGCAATTGCCTCAATATCAACGACGATGCCACCCGGATTTGCAAAGCTTTCAATAAAAATCGCGCGCGTTTTCTCGTCAATCTGCTTCTCGAACGATTGCGGATCTTCGCTATCGGCCCAACGGACTTGCCAGTCAAATGATTTGAAAGCATTTGCGAACTGGTTGATGGAACCGCCATATAATTGACGTCCCGCAACAAAATTTTCACCTGGTTCCATGAGTGTGTGGAATGTAAGAAACTCGGCAGCATGACCGGATGCTGTCGCCAAGGCTGCTGTGCCACCTTCGAGTGCTGCTACTTTTTCCTCAAGAACTGCCTGCGTCGGATTGGTGATACGGCCATAGATGTTTCCCGGTTCTGTCAAAGCAAAACGGTTTGCTGCCTGATCAGCGTCCTTGAACACATAAGCCGTCGTTTGATAAATCGGTGTAATCCGCGCTCCGGTTGTCGGATCTGGGGCGGTTCCCGCATGGACCGCCAATGTTTCTATTCCCGGTGTAACTTTTGTCATTTTCATCTCCATAGAGCGTCGTGCAATATTTTATTTAAAATGAGGCTAGAGGACACTGAGAATGAGTACAAGAAAACAATTTCTTTAATCCCTTAATTATTACTATTTTCAACTCATAATGCCCCGACTTTCGATATTTGTTTTCTCTGCAATTTTTTCCCGGCCAAATAAAAAAATTTCAGAAAGATAAAACTCGTATCAGAACTCTTGCAAAACGGGTCGTTTTTGCTCTTTGCCAAAGACAATTATGCATTTCCCAATATCAATGATGTTCCATGATTTATCGGGAAAAATCACTTGTTGCGGGGAAAATCATTTGTTGTCTCTATGTTGCGACATGAAATCAAAACCCCACTATCAAGGCTGGAGGTCGCTCTTTTTCAAGCCTGACGTGCGCCCCCCCCTGCACTTATGGTCATAAAACAAAAACCGCACGTAAATTTTATTCTTTATGGCAATGATGCTGAACTTTTCCGATCAGTAATTTACGTAGAAAACGGTCATCGGCACAGCCTTGCAGAAAACCGGCCAAATGTTTGCCTGCTTCTTAATTTGATAGCCGGTTAGCGGTTGAACTTTAGGCAATTTTCTTCAGATTAAGATTCAGAGAAATTCTATAAGTCTATCAAAACAAACGATAATGATCACAGTCTTTATGTTTCGTTTGTCATGAGCCGCCACGCCGCGTTTTCCATAGCGGTTCGAGAATTCATTATTGAATTTCATGTTCACAACCTCGCCTTCCGTGAAGGCGAAAGAATTTTCACAGAAATTATCATTCGGTTTGCGCTATAATCTGTAACAATTGTCTCGTTACAGAATTTACTCATTTATAAGCCAAACAAATAAAACAGTGGGCCGATATTGATGTTCAATGATTTCTCTTTTGCCCCACTTTCAATCTATCAGCAGGCATACTAAAGCCGATGCGAACAAATTGTCAGCATTACAATATTTCATAAAAACCGTTTCAAAATATTGTTGGGTAACTAAACTTGAGCCAAACCGGACGCGTTCAATAAGCAGGTAACTTTGATCTACTGATCAAGCATTCATATTCTGCCGAAGTTCGAAAATTGCCTTGGTTACTGATCTATACCAATCGGTTTAACCGCGCTTATTTGTTCCGGTCATAAAACTACCTACCCCTTTTGATTTCGCGAAATATTTTAGATTCTTTTGATGACAATTTTGTAAGAATTTTCATTCTTATGGCAAAGATCGAGAAGTAGAGGCAAATCCTTGTTATAATCCTGACAATCAACTACCAAACAATAGCGGTATTATATTACCGTTATTGCAAAATATTGGAAATATTGGTTTATTTTTCGATTGACGTAATAGTTGCAAGCCTATAAGAAGCTCGCACGTGTCGTATTCGGCACAATTGTTGCGGTATCATATCGCAACACCAAGCAACAAAAAACGCCCTTGTTTAACAAGGGATTTTAAAAAGGAAAGCTTCAATGGCAACTTTTTCACAAAAGCCCGCTGAAGTGGCCAAGAAATGGGTCATTATTGACGCAGAGAACCTTGTTTTAGGTCGTCTTGCCACACTGGTAGCCAATCGGTTACGCGGTAAACACAAACCAACTTATACACCTCATGTTGATGATGGTGATAATGTTATTGTAATCAATGCCGACAAAGTCGTATTGACTGGCAAAAAATTTCATAACAAAAAATATTACTGGCATACCGGTTATATTGGTAGCGTCAAAGAACGTACAGCCCGCCAAATTCTTGAAGGACGTTTTCCTGAAAGAGTTATCGAAAAAGCTGTTGAACGTATGATCCCGCGTGGTCCTCTTGGCCGTCGGCAGATGAAAAATTTGCGCGTTTATGCTGGAACAAAACATCCTCATGAAGCCCAGCAGCCTGAAGTTATCAATGTTGGTGCACTCAACCGTAAAAATAAAAGGATTGCTTAATTATGGCCGAGATTAGTTCTTTTTCTGAGCTTGGTGCGGCAACCGAAACGGTTGTAGCTCCTGCAGCACCGGAAGCTCCTGTTCACGAACGTAAACTTGACGCTCAAGGACGTTCTTATGCTACAGGTAAACGTAAAGACGCTATTGCACGCGTTTGGATAAAACCCGGTAGCGGCAAAATTGTCGTCAACGGTAAAGATTTTGACAAATATTTTGCACGCCCTGTTTTGCAGATGATTTTGCGTCAGCCAATTCTTGCGGCAAATCGCGATGGTCAGTTCGACATTATTGCATCGGTTGCCGGTGGTGGCCTTTCCGGTCAAGCAGGTGCTGTTCGTCACGGCATTTCCAAGGCTTTGACCTATTTCGAACCTGGTCTGCGTTCGGTACTGAAGAAGGGTGGCTTCCTCACACGTGATAGCCGCGTTGTTGAACGTAAGAAATATGGTAAGGCAAAAGCCCGCCGTTCTTTCCAGTTCTCCAAACGTTAATTTCTATTTTGTTTTCCGAAAAGCCCCGTTTTTGCGGGGCTTTTTTATTTGTTATGACAGATTGAATAAGCGGGATTAAGTCTATTCACCCCAAGAACCGTTTAACCATCGATATGAAATTAACGACTGATATCGGCTTTGACATATAATCTTCACAGCCGCTGGCTCTTATTCTTTCTTCATCACCTTTCATGGCAAAAGCAGTAACCGCAACAACCGGAATCGATTTCAATTCATCGTCTGCTTTCAATTGTTTTATAACATCAATTCCGGAAACCTCCGGTAATTGGATATCCATTAAAATGAGACCGGGTTTGCTCTGCCGTGCCAAATCCAACGCAGCCAAACCGCTACGCGTTTCTACTGTTTCATAGCCGCTCGCTTCGACGAGATCGCGGAACAATTTCATATTAAGTTCATTATCTTCCACGATCATAACTTTTTTTGTCATTATATAATCTCCGCTCTTCCAGCTTTGCGCTTTGGAGAGTAAACTTGTTGTGGTTACTACTTGGCTAAGATGATATGAAAAAACACATAACAAATCGCGAAGAAGCTGAAGAATTGGCTGTGGCAGCGCTGTTATTCATTGCAAATGATGCCGAACTGATGCCACGTTTTTTAAATATCACAGGTATTAATGCTTCCGATATTCGCCAAGCCGCCTCAACCAAGGGGTTTCTAGCCGGTGTTTTACAATTCATAATGGCTCATGAACCAACACTTATAGCCTTTTCAACCGAATCTGGCTATCCTCCGCAATCAGTCGGAGAAGCCGTCAACTTTCTTCCTGGTGGAGAACAACCTATATGGCTCTGACCCCGTTTAACCAACCTGAATTTGGTTTTTGTCGGGATTGTTTATCCATTCAACATAAGTTCAATAAACGTTGCGAAAAATGTGGTTCGCCGCGCCTTATCCGCCATCCGGAACTTTACTCTCTCACATTGGCTCATATTGATTGCGACGCCTTTTACGCCTCCGTTGAAAAGCGCGACCATCCGGAGCTACGTAATAAACCGGTTATCGTCGGCGGTAGCAAACGTGGGGTTGTTTCCACGGCCTGCTATATTGCTCGAATTTCAGGTGTGCACTCGGCAATGCCGATGTTCAAAGCATTGGAACTTTGCCCTGATGCGATAGTCATTCCCCCCGATATTACAAAATATGCCCGCATAGGACGGGAAATCCGTCAGCTTATGTTTGAACTGACGCCGCTTGTCGAGCCAATTTCGATTGATGAGGCGTTTCTGGATATGCGTGGCACTGAAAAACTCCATAAGGCGCCGGCCTCATATACGCTTGCACGTTTTGCAAAACGGATCGAGCAAGAAATTGGTGTTACTGTCTCGATCGGCCTTTCATATTGCAAGTTCCTGGCAAAAATTGCGTCCGATCTTGATAAACCGCGTGGCTTTTCAATCATCGGAGAACATGAGGCACTAGCGTTTCTTGCAAAGCAACCGGTAACAAAAATATGGGGCGTCGGTTCCGCTTTAGCGCAAAAATTATCCCATGACGGAATTACTACAGTGGGCGAACTTCAACAGTTGGATGAAGCATTACTCATCAAACGATATGGACAAATGGGCCAGCGCCTTTATCGCTTGTCGCGCGGGCAAGATAATCGGCCGGTTCAACCTGAACGAGAAATGAAGAGCATATCGTCTGAAACGACCTTCATGAGCGATTTATCAAATGCGGAAGACCTGATACCGGTTTTACGAATGTTGTCTGAAAAAGTTTCAGCACGATTGAAGACAAGTGAAATTGCCGGGCAAACTGTTGTTTTGAAGTTAAAGAC
>CAMLLT010000148.1 GCA_946480935.1 uncultured Bartonella sp.
CCGCGAATTTCGCCAAGATAGAGCGGATAAAGATAGGTAAGCCCGTAAAGCCCGATACCCATAACGAAAGAAAAGATCGAACCGAGCGCAAAATTCAGGTTTACAAAGGCCTTGAGATCGACAATCGGGTTTTTCGCTGTGAGTACACGCCAGAAAAACAGAACGGCAGAAACACCCATAACAATTGTAAAACGGAAGATCATCTCGTCTTCCATCCAGTCATTGCGCGGGCCTTCTTCAAGCACATATTCAAGGGAGCCGAGAAAGGTCGCCATGGTAATCAAACCGAACCAGTCGAAGGATTGGAAAAGCGAGCTGTCTCCTTTGTCAAAGTCGATAAGTTTCCATGAGGCAATGGTTACGAGAATACCGAAGGGCACATTGACAAGAAACAGCCAATGCCAGGAAAAAGCATGACTCAGATAACCGCCAACTGTCGGGCCAATTGTGGGGGCAAGTGTTGCCACCAGCCCGATAATGGGTGAAACAATCGGCTGCTTTGAAGGCGGGAAAATGGTAAAGGCTGCCGCGAACACGCTCGGAATCATGCCGCCACCGATAAATCCCTGAAGGGCACGATAGGCAATCATCTGTTCAATAGAGCTTGCCGTTGCACAAAGGGCCGAAGCAATGGTGAAACCGGCTGCCGAAATTGTGAAAAGCACACGCGTTGACAACAACCGGCCCAAAAATCCCGATAGCGGGATCATAATAACCTCGGCAATGAGATAGGATGTTTGAACCCAGGCTATTTCATCCGAGCTTGCCGAAAGTCCTGCCTGTATTTCCGACAAGGAGGCAGAGACAATCTGTATGTCGAGGATTGCCATGAACATGCCGAAAACCATGGCCACGAAAGCCACGATTTTTTTCGGTTCAATATGATCTTCCGTATGGGGGAGACTGGCAGCGGTCATCAAAACCTCACTTTGTCGCCAATGATTTTGCACCTTCCGGTTTTGTGCGCATGTCGACGCTGACAACCACGCTCATGCCGGCACGAATGCGCCCTGTTGCCAGAATATTTTCAGGTATCGATATTCTGACCGGAACACGCTGGACAATTTTGGTAAAATTGCCAGTGGCATTTTGCGGTGGCAAAAGTGAAAAAACAGCTCCCGATGCCGGCGACAATGAAACAACTGTGCCTTCAAAGCTTTCGCCATCAAGCCCGTCGACAGAGATGCGCACTTTTTCACCGCCATAAATTGAAGGAAGTTGGGTTTCTTTATAATTGGCGTCAATATAAAGTGCATTGACAGGAACGAGTGCAGCCAAACGCTGTCCATTGACAACATAGTCACCTTTTTTACCGGCAAGATTTCCCAAAACGCCGTCAAAAGGTGCGCGCAACACTGTAAAATCAAGGTCACGACGGGCTTTGTCCCGTGCCAGTTCAAGGCTTCTCGTTTCGCTTACCGCCTCGTCATGTTGCGCTTCGAGCACCGTGATATTGGCAGCCGCCGCAGCAATTTGCGCATTGGCTCGCGTGACATTGGCAACGGCCTGATCATAAGCCGACTGGGCATTATCGACAGCCGATTTTGCAACGAAACTTCCGACATTCAGTTCTTTTGCACGTTTTAACGTAATATCGGCATTGACGGCGACCGCATTGGCAGCGTCTTTCTGTGCATTGGCTTCGTCAAGCGAGGTTTTGGAAGCGGCAATCTGTGCTTCGATACGCGCAAGTGTGCGGCTTTGTGTTTGAAGTTTTGCTTCTGCTTCGTCATAAGCAATTTTATAATCGCCATCATCAAGACGAAACAGCACATCGCCTTTTTTGACATAATGGTTGGTTTCAACCGGAATGTCATTGATATAGCCGTTAACTTTCGGAGCAATCGAGGCAATATCACCTTGTACATAGGCGTCATCCGTTGTGACGAGGAAACGCCATTCGGTAAGCCAGCGAAAACCCAGCCACAAAACTACAATGGCAACGATAATGGCTATGACGATGGCAATTTTCTTGTGCGGACGTTGTTTTGTCGGCATTGTCTTAAGCGTGCTGTTCGAGAATTCTGGCATGGTACAAACTTCCAGATCTGATGAAGGAATGCGGTGTTTATCCAAAACGGTTAAGACCGTCAATCAAATGGATGATGCGAAAACGCATTACCCCCGTTCGAGGTTGCACTTGTTGCATAATCCCTGAATTTCTATAGTTGTCGTGCGGGGAGAAAAGCCTTCTTTTTGTGTCATTTTTAGAATGTCACCCGCAAGAATCGGATTTTCGATCTCGGTTACCCGATTACATTGTTCACAGATGATAAAAACCGTAAGCCCGTGTTTTTGATGTTCAGGGTGCGAGCAGGCCATAAAGGCATTGACACTTTCAAGCTTGTGAACCAGTTTTTCTGCAATAAGTTTTTGAAGTGCGCGATAGACTTGTAAAGGCGCACGAAAGCCTTCGCCACGTAGCCGGTCGAGTATCGTATAGGCACTTAATGGAGCCCGCTCTTTTTCGAGAACCGAAAGCACCAGCGTCTGGTTGCGGGTGAGCTTACCGGTCATGGGAAAATTCCCTGATTGCAGCGGTGATGAGGCGACTTCCAATGAACAGGATAAACAGTGCAACAACAACACTCGGCCCCGAACGGCTGTCAAACCGGATCGAGGCGTAAAGCCCGAGAACCGTTCCGACAATACCGATCAAAGAGGCAAGAATGGCCATTTGTTCAGGTGTGGAAGAAAAACGCCGGGCAGTAGCGGCCGGAATAATGAGAAGTGCGGTTATCAAAAGTATGCCGATAATGTTGATGGCAACAGCAATCACAATGGCCATAAGCAGCATGAAAATGAAGCGGGCGCGTTCCGGCTTCATATTTTCTGCTTTTGCCATGTCTATATTGATTGTAAGCGCCAGAAGCGGCCGCCATAAAAGATAAAGTGCAATAAGAATAACAGCGCATCCAATCCATACCGTCAACACATCTGTTCGGGATACAGCCAGAATATCTCCGAACAAATAGCTATTGATATCAATATTGGTCCAGGTCATAAATCCGATCAGGATAAGTCCGATGGCGAGCGTTGCATGGGCAAGAATCCCCAAAAGCGAATCGCCCGAAAGTTTTTCCTTTGCCTGAAGAATAAAGAGCGCAATGGAAACAATGACAGCAACAAGGAAAACGCCAAGCACCGTATCAATATTGAAAAGCAATGCAAAAGCCACACCGAGCAAAGCCGAATGGGCCATGGTGTCGCCGAAATAGGCGAGCTTTTGCCAGACAATAAAACAGCCGAGTGGCCCGGCCATCAATGCCACGCCGATTCCTGCCAAAAATGCTCTTACAAGATAGTCGTCAACCATTGTCGTTGGCTCCGATATTTCTTGTCGGCTTGTCGTCCGAAGTGTTGATAACTGCACCATGAATGTTATGGCGGTGGTTATGATGATGCTCATAAAGTGCCAGACCATTTTCCGGTATAGCACCGATAAGCCGCCCGTAAGCTTCGCTTTGGGCAACCTCGGTCGGTGCACCGCTACAGCATATATGGCCGTTCAAGCAAATCACACGATCGGTCGCAGCCATGACAATATGTAGATCATGGGAAATGAGGAGAATGCCGCAATCAAGTTTGGTGCGCAGGCTCGCAATCAACCCGTAAAGTTCGGTTTCTCCATTATAGTCGACTCCTTGCAAAGGTTCGTCGAGAACGAGAAGATCAGGCTTTCTGGCAATCGAGCGGGCAAGAAGCACGCGTTGCAATTCTCCTCCCGACAGATCGGCAACATTGGCATTTATCAAATCTTCAACGCCGGTTTCGGATAAAACCGATTTTAACCCGTTGGCATCGAGCTTGGCTGTCAATGTCAGGAACCGGCGGACTGTCAAAGGCAAAGAAGGGTCGATTACCAATCTTTGCGGTACATAGCCAATGCGCAAGCCTGCTTTTCTACTCACAGTGCCTGCGGATGGTTTTAAAATCCCCAGTGCCATTTTCGCTGTGGTTGATTTTCCCGAACCGTTAGGACCAATCAATGTAACAATTTCACCACGATAAATATCAAGATCTATATCATGGACAAGCCAGTGACCATTGCGTTCAATGCCTGCCTTGGTGAGCGACAGCAGCCATTCTTTATCCATTGTTTCATCCTTCGGTGCCACTTTGGCATGTTCAATTCCGACCTCTCGAGGTCCAGATTACGTTCCAATGCAAAATTTGCCCTCTTCAAGGCTGTCATTTGACTCGGCATACACCAAAGCTTGATGGGCAAAATCCTTGAACTTTTTCAACAACAGGCTTAATACAAAATTGTAATGTAATAAAGTAACATTTGAAGGATGAAATTGTTTCGGTCTCTTTTTTATGCGCTATTTGCTTGTTCACTGATTTTCTTGTCGGGAGTAAGCGCGCAAGCGTCTTCGGTGCCGCAAGTGGTGGTTTCTATCAAGCCGCTCCATTCTTTGGTCGCAGCGGTTATGGGCAAACTCGGCACGCCGGCTTTGATTGTAAAACAGGCCGGTTCCGAACATGGCTATGCGCTTAAACCGTCCGACGCAAAAATATTGTCGGAAGCCGATATCATCTTCATAGCAAATCCGGATATGGAACTTTTTCTTACCAAACCGATAGAAAATCTGGGGGTCAAAGACCGGTTGATTGCGCTCTCGGCTGCTCCGGGAGTCGAACTCCTTCCAATCAGGGAAGGTGGCTTGTTTGAGGACCATGGTGATGACCATAATCATGGGAGTGATACGGCGCATGCCATGGATTTTCATTTCTGGCTTGATCCTGAAAATGCTCGAAAGGTCGTCGCTTATGTAGCCGACATTTTGGCAAAGAAAGATCCTGATCATGCCGAGATCTACCATAATAATGCAAATGCATATGATAAAGTGATTGTCGAAACAGAACAGAACATAAAACAATCCGTTGCACCGGTCAGTGACGAGAACTTTATCGTCTTTCATGACGCCTATCATTATTTTGAACATCGCTTCGGCCTTCATGCCATAGGGTCTGTCGCTCTTGATCCGGAACGCCAACCAGGTGCGCAACGGATAAGCGTAATCAAGAACACCATTTTGCAACAAAAAGCAGTGTGTGTTTTCGCCGAACCACAATATCCAAATAAGCTGGTCGATATTGTCATCGAAAATACTCCCGCCAAAGTCGGCATGCTCGATCCTTTGGGGCAATCTTTACCTGAAGGTGCCGGACTTTATCCCGAGTTGATTGCAAACCTTGCCGACAATCTGGTCAATTGCCTCACACGCAAATAAATTTTGATGATTAAAATTTTGGCTCTGGAATGGAACCTCAGCGCCATATCTGCATTTTGGGTCGTGCAAAGGTTACAATTTTTGCCAAGCAAAAATACAAATTGAAAAACAAAGAACGAATCCGAGCGTTTCACGTCAATATCCAGAAGCGGGTTATCCGGAAGTTGGTTCCGAAATCGGAAAATGTAACTTCAAACAATGACCCAAGAACATAACCAATGCTCAAGTCGGAACCTGATGGCAGCATTTTTATCGGTGTGTTTTATAAGCGAGAAAAACAGACTCGTAAGAATCAGCAGCAACCTCTCCGGCAAATGCCCGCATAACAAAAGATTCGTCTTCGAAGATTCGCTGGCGATTCGTTAGCCGACTTAATGATTCTATAAAAACGCATATTTTTTCGGTAAAAGTCACTTTTTCATCCGAAAATCTGCGTTTTTTAAATTCCGGTTTCTGTAAAATGCCGTTTTCTTCGTCCGAAAAAGTCATTCAAAGCAAATTTACGGGCGGAGACGAACTCGGAAATGACCTCTTTCAGCGGTGTAATCATTAGCCGGCACAAGTTTTGATTGAATCGATATAAAAAAACGAAAAAAAGTGATTTTTTTTAGAGAAGGCTGTTGACTCTGGAGGGAAGTGAGGTCTATATGAGCGCCACAACGAGGGCGGTACGCCGCTGGCGACAGTGA
>CAMLLT010000149.1 GCA_946480935.1 uncultured Bartonella sp.
CATCAACGTTTTGCCCACAACGAGGATTATATCAGGAATGAATTGGCAAAACACAATATTGAATGTGTAAGCGTCAATAATATAGTTGTTCGTGCCGAACAGGGGGAACCGGTGCCGGGACAATTATATGTCACTCGCAAGAAATCCTGACTCTTCGACCGCGTCATTGTTTGGTAACAGATCGGGGCTTTTTGTTCTCATCGTCTATTTGATTGAACGAATGAACCGGCGATTATTTTCTCTATATAGGAATTTCGAGCTCGCTTGCTTCGTGCTCCATCCGTTTTTGTTACCCCATAAGCCGGATATAGCATTGAGGTTTGCCATGCTTAGAAACAAAGTAGGAAATATGTCTGGTTTCTAATATATGAAAAATGCTCTTGTGATCCCTCAAACCCGTAGAAAATAGTGCGGAGAAAACTTCCAAGGTTTAAAGATTGTATTTCTCTGACGACTGAATTCGTCTGTGAGACAAACACGTGTTCAGCGCGTTGATTTCCATAACAGGTACAAAATAGAAGCGGCTTATACAAAAACACGCTATTGGAAAATCATAATTCTGCTTAATAAACTACACATATTCTATAAAAATTGAAACTTTTGGATTGACGGGCTGTCATAGGCATAATAATGTTTCGTGCATGAAACAGATTATTCTAGTAGTGCGAACGCGTATGGGGCAAATGGTGTAACCATTCGGCTAATAGCCACTCATACGCGAAACAGGCTCCCTTGGGGGCCTTTTTTATTAGCCCAAAGAATTCAGTTGACGAGTAGGAAAAATGACAGAAGAACCAAAACCAAAAGACAGTTTCGACGGAAAAACAATGTCTGGTGCGGAAATGGTCGTACAAGCGCTTATCGATCAGGGGGTAGAACGTGTTTTTGGTTACCCCGGAGGAGCAGTTCTCCCGATTTTTGACGAAATTTATCAGCAGAATTCATTCGAACATATTCTTGTTCGCCATGAACAGGCAGCAGGGCATGCGGCTGAAGGATATGCTCGCAGTACCGGTAAAGTCGGCGTTATGTTGGTAACGTCTGGTCCGGGTGCTACGAATACTGTGACAGCATTACAGGACGCGTTGATGGATTCCATTCCGCTTGTCTGTTTTTCGGGGCAGGTTCCTACAACGCTGATCGGTACAGATGGTTTTCAGGAAGCCGATACGGTGGGTATTACACGCCCGTGCACGAAACATAACTGGTTGGTAAAAGATGTAAACGACCTTGCCCGCATCATTCATGAAGCGTTCTATATTGCACAAACGGGACGACCGGGACCGGTTTTGATCGACATACCGAAGGATGTACAATTTGCTTCGGGCGTTTATACCGCGCCGCGCTCCATGCCACGCCAAAGCTATCGCCCGCAACTGGATGGTAATGCCAAAGCAATCGAATATGCAGTTTCAATGCTCGCTGAAGCGAAAAAACCTGTAATTTATACCGGTGGCGGGGTTATTTCCTCTGGTGCCAATGCGGTAAGATTATTGCGCGAGCTTGTTGCTCTCGGCGATTTTCCTATCACGTCGACACTGATGGGATTGGGAGCCTATCCGGCATCGGGAAAAAACTGGCTAGGTATGCTCGGTATGCACGGCACTTACGAAGCCAATATGACAATGCATGATTGCGATGTGATGTTGGCCATCGGTGCGCGTTTCGATGATCGTATTACCGGTCGTCTTGACGCTTTCGCACCAAAAGCAAGAATTATTCATATCGATATCGACCCTTCATCAATCAACAAAACGGTTCAGGTTGAAGTCCCGATCGTCGGCGATGTTGCGCATGTTCTGGAAAATATGACGCGCAGTTTGCGCGCCTTGAAACCGGTGCCTGACAAAGAATCACGAAAAGTCTGGTGGGACGAAATCAATCGCTGGAGAGCACGTAATTGTCTGGCTTATAAGCACAGAACCGATGTTATTATGCCGCAATATGCGATAAAACGCCTTTATGATCTGACAAAAGACAAA
Source organism: uncultured Bartonella sp. (assembly GCA_946480935.1). GTDB lineage: Bacteria > Pseudomonadota > Alphaproteobacteria > Rhizobiales > Rhizobiaceae > Bartonella. Next base: position 1,983 of record CAMLLT010000149.1, read on the forward strand.
AAGGCATATGTCACTACAGAAGTTGGTCAACACCAGATGTGGACAGCTCAATATTATGGGTTCGAGGAACCACGCCATTTCATGACATCGGGTGGATTAGGAACGATGGGATATGGCTTTCCGGCTTCGATCGGTGTGCAAATTGCGCATCCTGATGCGCTGGTTATTTGTGTTGCAGGCGATGCGTCAATTCAGATGAACATTCAGGAATTGGCAACGGCAATGCAACATAAAACGCCCGTCAAAGTGTTTATATTGAACAACCATTATATGGGAATGGTACGCCAATGGCAGCAACTCCTTCACGGAAACAGGCTGTCGAATTCCTACACAGATGCTATGCCGGATTTTGTAAAACTTGCCGAGGCTTATGGTGCAGTTGGTATCAGATGCTCGAAACCGGATGAACTTGACGAGAAAATCAATGAAATGCTTGAATGCGACAAGCCGGTTTTCTTTGACTGTGTGGTTGCCAAGCAGGAGAATTGCTTCCCGATGATTCCATCGGGTAGGGCACATAATGACATGCTTCTTCCTGACGAAGCTAATGATGAATCAATTCAGAATGCTATCGACGCAAAAGGTCGCTCGCTCGTATAAGGGATAGAATGATGAACGCACAGAATTTAAGTTTTGGTTCGGCTTATTTTATCGAGCCGGATAATGACCCGATGGAAACGCACATGCTTGCAGTTCTCGTTGATAACGAGCCGGGCGTACTTGCCCGTGTTATCGGGATGTTTTCCGGACGCGGTTATAATATTGAAAGCTTGACCGTTTCGGAAACACAACACGCAGAAAAGCTCTCCCGTATTACGGTTGTGACACGGGCAACGCCGCAAGTTCTTAACCAGATTCGCCATCAATTGGAACGGATTATACCGGTTCATCGCGTGGTCGATTTGACTGTTCGCGCACGTGAGCAGGGGCAGGATGGGCCTATCGAGCGGGAATTGGCACTTATAAAAGTGGTAGGTGAAGGTGCCGATCGCGTGGAAGCATTGCGTTTGGCTGAAGCATTCCACGCCAAGGTGATTGATGCAACGGTCGACCATTTTATTTTCGAAATTACTGGACGCACCGCCAAGGTCGATCAGTTTATTTCCATTATGGAGCCCTTGGGATTGGTAGAAATATGTCGTACAGGTGTTTCGGCGATGAATCGTGGTCCGGACGGCATGTGATAACGAAAAACCGAACGACAAACGAGATTGAAGGTCGCTACCGCAAGGTAGGGGCCTTTTTTCAAATGTGATTTTTATGACGATTGCATAGCCTGAAGAAATTCTTTTCCGAGGCAAGCGAGTAGTTTTTTTGCATCCATTGGTCGGGAAAAGGGAGCACCTTGTCCAGCCCAATAGGCTCCGAACCCGAAGTCCTGTCGTTCTTTTGCAAGATTGGCGATTTGTTTTGCAGCATCATAGGCATAAGGATAAGGAGGCACATCTTTATCCGGTTGATGCCGGGTAAAATCGACAAAAGAATTATAAAGCGCACGCGCTGGTCGCCCGGAGAGAGCACGTGTCATAACTGTATGATAGGCAGATTGACTGGCCAGAGTTGTTTTGTATCCGCTATCTGCCTGTGATTGCGGACAGGCTATAAAGGCTGTTCCCATTTGTACGGCGCTCGCACCGGCTTTGATGCATTCCGCAATATCCCGACCATCCATTACCCCTCCAGCCGCTATGACGGGTATGGAAAGATTTTTCAAAATTATCTTTAAAAGCTGTTTGAGAGAAAGACAGGAGTCCGCTAAATTTTCATCAAATGTTCCACGATGCCCACCGGCTTCGTAACCTTGGGCAATAATTGCATCCAAACCGGCTTTTTCAATAGCCAATGCTTCGTCAAGATTGGTTGCTGTTGCTATGAGATATATTCCGGCTTGCTTCATTGCCGAGATTTTTTCGATTTCCGGAAGTCCGAAATGGAAACTGACAATTGCCGGTTTTTCTTTCATGACGAGTTCGAACAATTCGTCGTTCATATAAAAACTGCTATAGATTTCCCGCAAAGTTCGAGGTGGCTCGGCGTTAAATTTGTGGAATAAGGGGCTTAATTTCTGAAGCCATGCGTCGTCAATTTGTTTGTCGTTTTCCTTGGGGGTGTGGCAGAAAAAATTGATATTAAAAGGTCGCTTTGTGGCCTTTTTTAATGTTTCGATTGCCCGAGATGCAGCATCAGGCGAGGATGCGCCCAAGCCCAAAGATCCTATCGCTCCATTATTGCAGATTTCTGCCGCAAGTTCCGGTGTTGAAACTCCTGCCATGGGAGCTTGAATAAGCGGGATTTCGATATTGAAATGATGACAGAAATCGATGTAGGACATATCTTCCTCCCTAAAAATACGGGTGCTGTTTTTAAAAGGACTATAATGGACTTGCTCTGAACCGTCGAATCCTGTTTGGATAAGCTATGCAATTTTCACCACAACAAGATAAAGCACTCGCCAGTGTCGCAAATTGGCTTAAAAATGGTCAGTCTCAGGTTTTTCGTTTGTTTGGCTATGCGGGCACAGGAAAAACGACCTTGGCACGCTATTTTGCCGAAAGCGTTGATGGTACGGTTCAATTTGCCGCTTTCACCGGTAAAGCCGCTCAGGTATTGCGTTCAAAAGGCGCGAGTAATGCGCGAACTATTCACTCTTTGATATATCGCCCACGGGGTGAAGAAGAAGTTGCCGACGAAACCACCGGTAAAACATCGATGGCACCGATGTTTTCACTCAATCGTCAAAGTCCGATTGCGCAGGCCAAGCTCGTTGTCATTGATGAATGCTCGATGGTTGATGAACAGCTCGGCCGTGATCTTATGAGCTTTGGAACCCCTATTCTTGTGTTGGGAGACCCTGGACAATTGCCGCCAATATCGGGTGGCGGATTTTTTACCGAACATGAGCCGGATTTTCTTTTGACAGAAATTCATCGTCAGGCACGGGATAACCCGATTATCCGTCTGGCAATGGATGTTCGTGAAGGACGTGATATTGATTATGGCGACTATGGTGCGGCTCAAGTCATAACGAGGAAACAGGTTGACCAGCAATTGGTTCTCGACGCCGATCAGGTTCTCGTTGGTATTAATCGAACGCGCCGACTCTATAATAAGCGTTTGAGAGAACTCAAAGGTTTTACAGCCGATTACCCGCAAGCCGGCGATAAGCTTGTTTGCTTGCGCAATGACCCGGCAAAAGGTTTGTTGAACGGGTCGTTATGGAGGGTAATGACGGCATCCAAGGAAACCGTTAAACCCGGTATAAGTTTGCTCGTCACTCCGGAAGATGACGATCGCGGTGTTGCAAAAATCAAGTTGTTGAAAGCAGTTTTTGATGACCCTGAAAGCGAGATTTCCTGGCAAATGAAGCGCCGTTATGATGATTTTGATTATGGCTATGCTTTAACTGTTCATAAAGCCCAAGGCTCGCAATGGGATAATGTTGTATTATTTGATGAAAGTTTTGCTTTTCGTGATACACGCGAACGTTGGCTTTATACAGCAATTACGCGTGCAGCCGAAAAATTGACAATTGTAAGATAATCAATTCTTCTGATAACATTCGATAATTGCGATTAAAATTGAATACTATTTCAATGTACCTATGAGGAGAATTTACTATGCGGGTGAAAGACAAAGTTGCAATCGTTACAGGCGGCGCAAAAGGTTTGGGCGAGGCGACATCACGTCTTCTAGCCAAAGAAGGTGCGAAGGTTGTTTTGACTGATCTTGATGAAGTGCAAGGCAAGAAAGTAGAGGCGGAGATCAACAAAGCCGGCGGTACTGCAAAATATATGAAACATGACGTTTCCAAGGAAGATCAATGGAAAAAAGTCGTTGATGACACAGTCAGTCTCTTTGGCCGGCTGGATATTCTGGTGAATAACGCCGGCGTTGG
>CAMLLT010000150.1 GCA_946480935.1 uncultured Bartonella sp.
GGGATCGAAACATTTTCTGCATAATAATTTCCGTCCTGATCCTCGGTCACATTTTTAAAGCGCAGGCTGTCGATTTTGTCGAACACCATGGCCGTAACGGTTTGTGCATTTTCTTGCGGTTCTTTCGATTGGGTGTCCAAAGCGGAAGATTGATCTATTTGTTCTCCAATATTACGCTCCCCCTGAACCTTTATTGTTACATCGTGCAAAACAATATCATTGCCGTCTGCTTCAGACTTCGTTGAAGAAATCGAAAAGCCTGATTGTTTTGTGCTTTCTTGCAAACGGGAAGTGAATGCATTCGGATCAACGGCCCAAGCCGATATCGGAACTGTCGACATTGTTAAAAGAGCTAATGTCGATAGTGTTAGTGCACTTTGAAATCGTCTCATCAGAAGACACCTTTTCTCTTCAGTCATTCGGTTTGGCTTTTGCGGATCAGTTCGCAATCGTTATCATACTTAAGTAAAAACGAAAATAAGTCCACGACTTGCAGTGGATTCACCAAATTGCTATTCAACAACTATGTCAAATAAAGTGATTCGATTATCTGAAAAAGATCGTATTGAACCCATAGAACTGCGTTCTGCTTTGCAAGAGCGCTATTTGGCTTATGCACTTTCTACGATTATGGATCGCGCACTTCCGGACGTACGCGACGGGTTGAAACCTGTTCATCGTCGTATCCTCCATGCAATGCGCCTGTTGAAGCTCAATCCCGATCAGGCTTATGCAAAATGCGCGCGCATTGTCGGCGATGTTATGGGCAAGTTCCACCCGCATGGCGATTCGTCTATTTATGATGCACTTGTGCGTCTGGCACAAGATTTTGCGGTGCGCTATCCGCTTGTCGACGGGCAGGGTAATTTCGGCAATATCGATGGCGATAATGCGGCTGCGATGCGTTACACAGAAGCACGTATGACAGCGGTCGCGACGTTGCTGCTTGATGGTATAAACGAAAATGCGGTTGATTTCCGTCCCACTTATAATGAAGAGGATGAGGAACCGGTCGTATTGCCATCTGCTTTTCCAAATCTTTTGGCGAATGGTTCTTCAGGCATAGCCGTCGGAATGGCAACCTCCATTCCACCGCATAATGTTGCCGAGCTTTGCGATGCAGCAACATATTTGATTGCACATCCCGATGCGACAAATGACGATCTTGTCAAATTTGTAAAGGGTCCTGATTTTCCGACCGGCGGGATTCTCGTCGAGCCTCAAGAAAGCATCCGTGAATCTTACAAAACCGGACGCGGCGTTTTTCGTTTGCGTGCACGTTGGCATAAGGAAGAGGGAAGCCGTGGCGCTTATTCTATAGTTGTTACAGAAATTCCCTATCAGGTGCAAAAATCGCGGCTTATTGAAAAGACGGCGGAACTGTTGCTTGCCCGTCGCTTGCCAATGCTCGACGATATACGCGATGAATCGACAAAAGATATCCGTATTGTTCTGGAGCCGAAAACGAGAACTGTCGATCCGGAATTGTTGATGGAATCGATTTTCAAGCTGACAGATTTCGAAGTTCGTGTGCCGCTTAATCTGAACGTTTTAACTCTCGGAAAAATACCGAACGTCCTTTCATTGGGGCAGGCGCTACAACAGTGGCTCGATCATCGGAAAGATGTTCTTGTTCGTCGGTCTAGATTTCGTCTTGACGAAATTACACGGCGTCTTGAAATTTTGGAGGGCTATCTCATTGCTTATCTCAATCTGGATGAAGTTATCCGGATTATTCGCGAAGAAGATGAGCCCAAAAAAAAGTTGATGACGAGCTTCTCGCTAACGGAAAATCAGGCAGAAGCAATCCTGAATATGAGATTACGCTCGTTACGTCGGCTTGAAGAAATGGAAATTCGCAAAGAATTTGACGCTTTGAAAGCCGAAGAAAGCGATCTTGATGCTCTCTTGCAATCCAATACAAAGCAGTGGAAAGCGATAGCTGGTGAAATCGCCAAAGTTAAAAAAATCTTTGGTCCTGACACAGCTTTAGGCAAAAGGCGCACCACATTCGAAGATGCTCCCGATCATGATATTAAAGACATCGAACAGGCAATGATCGAAAAAGAGCCGGTAACGATTGTTATTTCCGAGAAGGGCTGGCTGAGAGCGCTAAAGGGACATCTTACAGATTATTCCACCCTTACTTTCAAAGAAGATGACAGGTTGAAAATCGCATTTCCTGCGATGACAACCGATAAAATTATTGTCATGAGCACCGGCGGGAAATTTTTCACTATTGCTGCCAATTCACTGCCAGGTGGACGAGGGCATGGTGAACCTATCCGTATTCTGGTCGATATGGATAATGACGAAGATATCTTGACGGCATTTGTTCACGTGCCTGATCGAAAACTTCTGCTTATTTCTTATCATGCGAACGGTTTTATCGTTTCCGAAAATGATGTCATTGGAACGACGCGGAAGGGTAAGCAGGTCATGAATGTAAAATTGCCTGACGAGGCGAAATTATGCCTGCCTGTTGATGGCGATCATCTCGCAATCGTTGGCGAGAACAGAAAAATGCTTATCTTTCCTCTTGAGCAGATATCAGAGATGACGCGTGGTAAGGGAGTGCGCTTACAACGCTATAAAGACGGCGGAGTGAGTGATGCCGTTACCTTCAAACTGGAAGAAGGTCTCACATGGCGTGATACCGCTGATCGGACCTTTAGCCGTAGTGCAGCAGATTTGATCGAATGGCAAGGAACCCGCGCCGGAGCAGGGCGGATGGTACCGAAGGGCTTTCCCAGATCAGGAAAATTTTCCGGTTAGTTCCAAGATAGCCTCGAACCTTCTATTCATTAAATAAAAACGAAAAATTGTTATTTTCCCGTCTTCTGGCAATCTTTTTTAATGTTATTTATCAACCGCGACCGCGATAATTGGAAACGTTCTGCTCGGGAATCCAAACGTCGACCGGCGCTTTTCCCGTTTGCCAGAATACATCAATCGGTATGCCGCCACGAGGATACCAATACCCTCCGATGCGCAACCAATGCGGTGACAAAAGCTCCACAAGGCGACGTGCTATTGTGACCGTACAATCTTCATGAAAAGCACCATGATTACGGAAAGACCCCAAATAAAGTTTTAGCGACTTGCTCTCAACCAGCCATTCATGGGGCACATAATCAATCATCAGATAAGCAAAATCCGGTTGGCTTGTGATAGGGCAAAGTGACGTAAATTCAGGCGCTGTAAATCGGACACAGTATTTTACATCTGCCTGAGGATTGGGAACACGCTCCAATACCGCTTTTTCGGGTGATTCCGGAAAAGGTGTCTTTTTTCCTAATTGTTTTAGATTTTCATAAATTGAATGATCGGATGCCATTGAATTGTCCTTGAGACAAAGTTGATTTTGTAAGGAATGCTACCGGAGCTTTTTCGCTTTGTTGCGATTGACTGCTTCAATCCAGAATGAATTGTCCTCATATATTGTTGGATCTTCTACGCCCGCTAATGCAAACGCCTCCCGCCGTTCAACACATGTCCCGCAGCGACCGCAATGGTGTTCGCCTCCTTTATAGCATGACCAGGTATCGGCAAAAGGGACGTTATATTTCACACCATCTTTTACAATTTCCGATTTATCCTGATCGACATAAGGCGTTAGAAGTTGACACTGTCCTTCCAGAGATAATTGTTCCATTTTATTGAACGCATCAATAAAATCGGCACGGCAATCAGCGTAAATGAAATGATCTCCACCGTGTACGGCAATCGCAACGCTATCTCCGTGTTTTGCCGCTGCAATAGCAAAGGCTATCGAGAGGAAGACGGCATTTCGATTGGGAACAACAGTCGATTTCATGTTTTCTTCGGCATAATAGCCGTCTGGAACAGCAATATTATCCGTAAGTGACGATCCTGAAAGATTTTTTCCAATTGCGGATATATCAATCGGATAATAGTCGGCACCAAGCCGTGAAGCACATTTTTGAGCGAAAACAAGCTCTTTCTTATGCCGCTGGCCATAGTCGAAGGAGATTACGCCTTTGAGGCTTTGTTCACGGGCAAGGCGATAGGCAAGTGTGACGGAATCCAGTCCGCCTGAACAAATAAGATAGGTTTTCATTTTGTCCCTTGTTTTTAAAAACCGGGTGGGCTGCGACCGGTATTTTCTTGCTATCAAAGAGGTTCACGGCTGTAAAGGCTCAATACGGTCAATTTTTTGCCTTTGTAAAAAGACATTTTCGGAACGCGTAATTTTTTAATTTTTCAATATTCCTGTGACACTATAGGACATTTTGACCAGACTCATGATCGGGGTTGTAAATACAATCTTTCTTTTTTCAAAAAAGCATAAAAACAAATAGCCGCCGGATATTTGTCTAAAAGATATTATATTGATCGCTGAATGAATCTCTTGGCTCTTGAAGCGTAATTAAAAAATCGGAATATTTGGTCACGACACACTATTAAAGGGGGAAAGAGCCTACTTATTCGTCAGGTGCACGTTTTGCTAAATTTTAGCGAGACTGATTTGGAATGGTTAAGGCTGGAAATATCGCCCTTTTTGATATTGGCAAGAATTAACACATTGATTCACAGTGATGGCAAGAAATTGGCTCTGTTCTTGGAATATTCCTGAGTATATCAAGCCAGCCGGTTATTCTCAAAGCATTCGTATCGGTTGAAATATCTCTCTTTGATCAAAACATTCCGGAGCAGCGAATAACGTTTAATTCCTTTAAAATATCCTTTAACCGCATGTTCTTCTACCTTACTCATACCCTTCCGGAAGCATAAACTATTCTATTTTTCGATCAGTCTCCATCCTAGAGAAGTTAGATGCTCTTGCGGATGATAACGCGACTTATATTCCATTTTTGGGGATCCTTTCACCCAATAGCCAAGATAGACATAAGGAAGACCAAGTCGTTTTGCCCGTTCAATGTGATCGAGAATCATAAAAACGCCAAGAGAAGACCGTTTTTCCTCCGGTGAAAAAAATGAATAGACCATTGATAATCCGTCTTCTACTTTATCGGTCAATGCACCGGCTAGTAGTTTGGCCTTTTCATCTCCCTCTTCCCCGTTAGACGGCTTCTGCCGATATTCAATGAGCGATGTTTCGACTTCCGTGTCTTCTACCATCATTTGATAGTCTTGAAATGTCATCTTGCTCATTCCACCATCGTCATGGCGTATTTCAAGATAATGTTTGAAAAGCAAATATTGCTCGACTGTTGCCTTGGGAGGGCAGACCTGACCAACCAGTTCACGGTTTTTCTTGACAATTCGTTTCATCGTCCTGTCTTGGATGAAATCTTTCACGACAATACGAACGGACACGCATGCATTACAGCCATCACAAACTGGCCGATAAGCAATATTTTGCGATCTCCGAAACCCGCTTTGCGTCAAAACAGTATTTTTTTCTATCGAATACGGACCGACAAGATAGGTAAATACTTTTCTCTCCAAACGTCCGGCCAAATAAGGGCAGGGCGCCGGAGCTGTCAAAAAAAACTGTGGTTCGTCTTTATCACTGGTTGTCATGTTTATCGCATTACAAAAACACCACAAAACTTTTTTATACTGAAAACTATAAAGCTTGCTTTTATCCTTCATCAAAACAAAAGAGCTTGTCAAATAACAACTCTAGCGTAATTTCTAGACAATCATACCATAAAGGTCATAATCATCAGACTGTTCGATTTTTACCGTTACCAATTCTCCGGTCCGGATTGGACGACGAGATGTCAAATGTACAACGCCATCCACTTCAGGAGCATCATATTTTGTACGCCCGATGCCTT
>CAMLLT010000151.1 GCA_946480935.1 uncultured Bartonella sp.
CAAGGATTGTTTGCCAATTCAAGTTTTGTCCGGGGAGAGGGGATAAATGTTTTGACGGGAGCAGATTCACCGGCTCCCAATGGCGGGCTTGCTGTTCACGATATAAAAGTGTGGGTGAAAAGGCTTGATAACTCCGCCAAAACACAACGTTAATAAAGTCACGGCAAATACTCGAAAAATGCTATAGAGTCGTTATAATCAATTTCGGAAAGGCGCCTTGAGACGGCGAAACAGTTAAGGATTATGCAAAATATGAAAGCTATGATTGTTGGTGTATCAGGCCTTAGCCTAACGGCGGCCGAAAAAGATTTTATAGCAGAAAACCACCCCTGGGCTTTCATTCTTTTTGCAAGAAATATCGGTTCGGCCGACGAGGTTAAACAATTGACTTCTTCGCTCGTCTCTGCAAGTGGCCGCGACGATGTTTTTATTTTTATCGATCAGGAAGGTGGACGTGTCCAACGGTTGCGTGCGCCACTAGCGCCCGATTATCCGCCGGCAGCAACATTGGGCGAACTCTATAAAAAGGATAAAGCAAAAGGTTTGCGCGCAACCTTTATCATGTCACGTCTTCATGCATTTGATCTGCGCCGGTTGGGAATAAATGCCGATTGCCTGCCGCTTCTTGATGTGCCGATTGAGGGAGCAGATAATGTCATTGGTACGCGCGCTTATGGCAATGACCATGAAACAGTCATAGCCTTGGGACGTGCAGCCGCAGAAGGTTTGAAGGCAGGCGGTGTCCTGCCTGTCATGAAACATATTCCCGGTCACGGCCGTGCATTATGCGACACCCACAAAAGCCTTGCCCGTGTCGATGCATCGTTAGAAACTTTACGTCTTAATGATTTTGCTCCGTTCGAGGCATTATCCGATCTTCCGGTGGCAATGACGGCGCATGTTGTTTATGAAAGCGTTGATCCCGAAAAACCGGCGACTTTATCAAAAAAGGTTGTGGGCGAAATTATCCGTAAAGAGATTGACTTTGACGGCTTGTTGATGACGGATGACTTGTCGATGAAAGCGCTTTCAGGCGATCTGGGCGATTTGGCAAAAGAGGCTTTCGAAGCCGGATGTGATCTTGTTTTACATTGCAATGGCGAAAAAGAAGAAATGCAAAAAATTGCCGCAGCAACGGCTTGGCTTGAAGGAAAATCGCTCGAGCGCGCTCAATATGCTACAAATTGGGTTAGCGACCCCGATCAAGCTGACGAGAAGGCATTGCGGGAGGAATTTCAAAATCTCCTTGCGTTAAGCTAAGAGGAAGCGGATTTGGCACAAAACGACAATAAATCTAATCCGAAAAGCAAAAACGCGAACGGACAACGTACTCAAAAAGCAATGGACCCGATTTGGGAGCAGGATGAGGAACACGGCGTCAGTGAACCGACATTGGTGATCGATGTTCAAGGGTTCGAAGGCCCGCTTGATCTTCTGTTGCAACTCGCACGGAACCAGAAAGTCGATTTGGCGCATATATCAATTGTCGAACTTGTGCAACAATATCTCGATTTCGTTAAAACAGCACATGAATTGAGACTTGATCTCGCGGCCGATTATCTGGTGATGGCGGCCTGGCTTGCTTATCTCAAATCCCGTCTTCTGGTGCCACAAAGATCGGATGATGAAGGAGAAAGTGGCGAAGAGCTTGCCGGATTGTTACAATTCCGTTTGCAGAGGCTTGAAGCCATGCGCGAAGCGGCAGGCCAGCTTGTAAACCGTAACCGTTTGGGACGTGATATTTTCAAGCGCGCCAATCCGGAAATGGTGGTGGTTGAAAAAAAGCACCTCTATGATGTATCGCTTTATGATCTGTTGATGGCTTATGCCGGTTTGCGCCAAAGGCAGGCTGTGAAACGCGTCGAAGTGGGGAAAAGAGAGGTCTGGTCACTAAAAGCAGCGCGCGCGGTATTGGTGCGGCTGATGGGCGAAGCAAAAGATTGGCAGGCATTAGACAAGTTTCTATTTGCTTTTATTCCGACAGCTTATGAACGTCGCACAGCTTTGGCCAGCACTTTTGCGGCAAGTCTTGAAATGGTGAGAGAAAAGCAGCTTGATATCCGTCAGGCTGCGCCTTTCGCTCCGATCTATCTTCGCGCTCACAAAAAGGCTGATGGGACGCAAAACGCAAATATCGGGGGCGGGGCAAAGTCCGAAAGCAAGCAAGATGGCTGAACAAAAAAACGCAGAAAAAAATAGAAATGGCGAGCTCAACATAACGCCCGAACTGGTCCGCATGGCCGAAGCGATTGTTTTTGCGTCGAGCGAACCTGTGACCGATCGCGCTTTGGAAGAGCGGCTTCCCAAAGGGGCCAATATTGCAGCGATTATGGATGTTTTGAAACAGGATTACCAAAAACGCGGTGTCAATCTCGTTAAAGTGGGAAATGCTTATGCGTTCCGGACATCAGCCGATCTTGCCTTCCTTTTGAATAGACAAGAAGAACGGCCAAGGAAGCTTTCTCGTGCCGCTTTGGAAGTGCTGGCAATTATTGCCTATCATCAACCGATAACACGTGCGGAACTAGAAGACGTCAGAGGCGTTGAAACATCGAAAGGCACGTTGGATGTGCTGATGGAAGCGGGTTGGGTGAAAATTCGTGGAAGGAGGCGCGTTCCGGGACGACCAGTCACTTATGGAACGACCCTTGCTTTTCTGGATGAATTCAGCCTGCCGGAAATTTCGGATTTACCAGGGATGGAAGAGCTGAAAGGTGCAGGTCTTCTGTCTTCCAGATTACCGGCCAATTTCCGTATGCCATCACCGACAGCCGATCCGGATATTCTGACCGATGAAGAAGAACCGCTTGAAGATATCAATTTGGAACAATTAGGACTTTTAAGTCCGCTTGATCGGGACGAAAAATCTTAAAATCACCTTGTTTAGGAATAAAAAATGTAAATACACGTGGTTGTGTTTAAAAGACTTGAAAAAAGTGTCTAAAAGTACACATTAAGACAGTTCCAGCAATGAAGAGAGTACATAATGGGAAATTTCCTTTCACCTGTTCACCTCATAGTGATCTTACTCATCATCCTTGTCCTATTCGGTCGTGGTAAAATTTCTGAATTCATGGGCGATTTTGCCAAAGGTATCAAGAGTTTCAAAAAAGGTCTGAAAGAAGACGATGACGAGGTTGAAAACCAGCAGCCCGCCGAGCAACCTCAAATCAAAACCATTGATGTTCAACCGGAAGAAACAGTTCAGCCGGCCAAACGTGTAGCGAGTGCCCGTAAACCGGCGGCAGCGAAAACTGCATCCCGTTCAACCAAATCGAAAGCTAAAACAACACAACGTAAAACAACAAAATCCTAAAATATTTTTGTTGTCAGAGCTTTTCTTGAGAAAGCCTTTCTTATTGGAAAGGGTCTTTGAATAATGTTCGGAATTGATGGACCGGAATTTATTGTCATCCTTATCGTGCTGATTGTTGTGGTCGGCCCGAAAGACTTGCCGAAAATGTTGAAAGCGATCGGCAAGGCAACGGCGCGTATGCGCTCGACAGCCAACGAGTTCCGCCGTCAATTTGACGAAGCTATGCGCGAAGCAGAACTGGATGATTTGCAAAAAACACTTACCGATGTAAAAGATCTTGATCCGCGTAAAAAACTGACGGAAATATTCGATCCTATTCGGGACGTCGCTAAAGATGTCAAAGCAAGTATTGATGGGCATCCGGATGCCGAGGCATCGCGGACGGACGATCAAACTTCAGAACAATCGGATAATAAATCATCCGGTGAAGCTGATAGCGCATTAGACAAATCAAAGCCGCAATCTGTTACGTCGAATAGAGAAACGGAAAGCTCTGTCAGAATAGTTGATGATGAAAAATTCCAGTCAGCGACAGTTCCAACAGCCTCTGCCGGAGGTGACAGCGTGGCAACAGAGGAACATTTGGCAACACCAACTTCCCCCGAAGTGAAGTCTACAGCTGGAAAATCGGACAAAGGCAATATAACAGAAAAACAGCCAGCAACTTCCAAACAGAAAGTGGCGACAAAGCGTAAGGTTTCTGCGGCGGCAAAGCCGTCATCATCGAAAAAAACCACGATAAGCGGGGCTATAAAAGCTTCTGCACAAGAACAAAAAACTGCAAAAAAGGTTGTTTCAGGGGGCAAAAAGACAACCACTGCCGACGTTTGAATAAAATAGGAAAAAATCATCGTGCATGAGGATGAAGACGAAGTAGAAGCAAGCTCGGCGCCGCTACTGGATCATTTGATCGAGTTGCGTCACCGCATCATCGTATCTTTGATTGCATTTGCTATTGCCTTTATTATCTGCTTTTTCGTCAAGGATTACATCCTGAACTTTCTGTTGTGGCCCTATCAATGGGCAATGAAAATTTCGGGTGGTAATCCTGATAGCATCCGTTTGCAATCGACACAGGTTTGGGAAACATTTCTGACAAAAATGAAACTTGCAGCTTTTGGCGGCGTCATTTTGTCATTTCCTTATCTTGCGTTCCAATTATACAGCTTTATCGCGCCGGGTCTCTATCGCAACGAGAGGCGGGCTTTTTTGCCGTTTCTCATCAGTGCACCAATTTTATTTCTTTTGGGTGGGGCATTTGTCTATTGTGTGCTCGCGCCCATGATGTTGTGGTTTTCCCTGTCACAGCAATTATTGCCTGATTCTCATTTGAAAGTTGAATTTATTGCACGTATTTCCGATTATCTGAGCTTCATGCAGTCTTTCATTCTGATATTCGGACTTATCTTCCAACTTCCTCTTGTTACCAGCCTGTTGACAAAAGCCGGGCTTATTACGTCGAAAATGCTGGTTTCCAAACGGAAATGGGCGATTCTGATTGCTGTTGTTGTTGCGGCAATGGTGACACCTTCCGATTTCTTTACGATGTTCGGCGTCGCTCTTCCGACAATTCTGCTTTATGAAGTTTCTATTATTGTTTCACGCTGGATTGAAAAGAAACAGGCAAAACAAAATAACAAGGCTTCCTGATTAGGCCATTGTGGTTTAAGAACAGAAATAGAATTAAAAAAATTTGTACAGGAATATCTTGATGCTTGATATCAAATGGATTCGGGAAAATCCGCAGAAACTCGACGAAGCTTTGGCAAAACGTAGTGCCGAACCACAGGCAGAGAAACTGATAGCGCTTGATCTTGAGCGTCGTAACCACGTTTCTCACGTTCAGGTTGCACAGGAAAGACGCAATGCTGCTTCGAAAGAAATTGCGCAGGCTATGGCATCCGGTGATACGGAACGGGCCGAAGCCTTGAAGTCGGAAGTGGCAGAACTCAAAACATTCCTTTCAACAGCAGAGACAAAAGGAAAAGAGCTGACAGCCGCTCTTGATGACGCACTGTCCCGTATTCCTAATATTCCACTTGATGATGTGCCAGTAGGGCGCGACGAAAATGACAATGTCGAACGTTATAAAGTGGGAACACCACCGTCTTTCCCGTTCGAGCCGAAACAGCATTTTGAAATCGGTGAAAAACTTGGCCAAATGGATTTCGATCGTGCGGTGAAACTTTCCGGCGCACGATTCACAGTCTTGTCGGGACAGCTCGCCCGTCTTGAAAGGGCTCTTGGCCAATTCATGATTGATGTCCACACTCTGGAACACGGTTATCGTGAAGTTTCAGTTCCGGTACTGGTTCGTGACAGCGCACTTTTCGGTACTGCCCAATTGCCAAAATTTGCCGAAGACCTGTTCGAGACAACGGATGGGCGTTGGCTCATTCCAACGGCAGAAGTACCTCTGACGAATCTCGTTGCAGGCGATATTCTGGACGC
>CAMLLT010000152.1 GCA_946480935.1 uncultured Bartonella sp.
AGTGCGCTCACCAAAGCGTTGCGGGCAGCATCTGACAAAGGCGTTGTAGCATTATAATCGAGATAGCATCTTGAAGATGACATATGGGGGCCTCGTAATTTTTATTATTTCAAACGCATCCATAACGCAATTTCCTTGAAAAGTGCACCCATTACAGACTATCTAACGCTTAGAATAAATTTTAAACATGCAAAACAGTTTGAATTTACCGATTTTCTTTTATGTCACAACGGGATATTCAAGCTGATGAAGTAAGGAGTACTTGATGCCTGAAGTCATTTTCAATGGTCCTGCGGGTCGCCTTGAAGGCCGTTATCAACCCTCGCCGGAAAAAAATGCTCCTATAGCCATTATTCTCCATCCACATCCGCAATTTGGCGGTACGATGAATAACAAGATCGTTTATGATCTTTTCTATATGTTCCAGCAACGCGGATTTACCACATTGCGTTTCAACTTCCGCAGTATCGGACGCAGTCAAGGTGAATTCGACCATGGAGCTGGCGAGTTGTCCGATGCAGCAGCAGCACTGGATTGGGTACAGGCACTGCATCCCGATTCGAAAAATTGTTGGGTGGCCGGTTATTCTTTCGGCGCATGGATCGGCATGCAGCTCTTGATGCGTCGACCTGAAATCGAAGGGTTCATATCGGTTGCTCCCCAACCGAATATATATGATTTTTCTTTTCTTGCTCCCTGCCCTTCGTCAGGCCTCATCATTCATGGCGACGCCGACCGTGTTGCTCCGGTAAAAGACGTTCAGGGTCTGGTGGACAAGCTTAAAACACAAAAGGGAATTACGATAACCCAGCAAATTCTTGAAGGTGCAAACCACTTTTTTGCTGGTCAGGTCGACGAACTTATTGATGATTGCGCCAATTATCTTGACCGGCGTCTTAATGGCGAATTGTCCGAGCCACGTATGAAACGTTTAAGATAAAACTTTTCATTATTTGCTACTATTTTTCCCGAACAAAAGGTTCGTGCGAGAGTTTCCGCATGAACCTTTTTTATTCGTGCAATCGGTTTCAGACAAAAGCTTTCACTGCCCATATCAAAATCCGAAACTGATAATCGAAACATCCGATAAAACAGTCTTTCGGTTACTCTCAAAGTGACGGGTTTTGCCGCGTGCCTAACCTAATTGAAAAATTTATTTCATTCAATTTCCGGTTATATTGCGATCTGGTGTCGTATTCTGGTGTCGTGCAAGACGCCCGCCTGATTGTGGTGTTAGACAACCGGTTGTGGTTGGAAATGTTATCGGCAAGTTATAAATTGACCTTATTGCAAGATAAGCCCAAGCCTCTGCTTCTATGAAATCCGAAGAAAGACCAAGTGACTGCGCCGTTAATGTGATGATTCCATATTTTTGCGTAAGTTCCTCTAATGACTTTATAATTGCTCTGTTATAAGCCCCGCCTCCAGAGATGACGAGTGTTTTAGGATACACCGGCAAGTGTCTGAAAGAATTGACGATTCCATAGGCAGTTATGAAGCTCAGCGAAGCTGCTCCATCTTCAACAGAAACAGCTTTATCCGTTAGAGGTTTAAAACTACGCCAGTCGAGAGAACCCGGCTTTTTCCGATTAAAAAACGGATGTTGAGAATAGGAATTGACAATCCTTTCTTGAACAGTTCCGCGTAGACCGGCTTCACCATTGCGATCCATCGGGCTTCCTGTTCTCAAATACATCCATTGGTCGATCAAACCATTCCCCGGTCCGCAATCAAAAGCATAAAGTTCGTCATTTTTACCAACGAACGTCAAATTGGAAATTCCACCAATATTTATGAAAGCAACTGGAAAATCGAGTTTATCCGTCAATTTCAGAGCCAAAGCCCGATGATAAACAGGAACCAATGGCGCCCCTTGTCCGCCATGTTTCATATCGTTTGATCTCAGATCGAAAACAACATCTATGCCACACTTTTGTGCAAGCATTACCCCGTCGCCTATCTGGATAGTTAATCCGATCTCGGGTTTATGGAGTATAGTCTGACCATGAAAACCGATTAAATCTACCTCGCTCGAAGAAATGGAATATTTTTTTAATAATTGATTGACTGCAAAGGCGTGTTTGACTGTCAGCTCGGTTCCGACATTCAAAACCGATTTTGGAAGCTCGCAAGCCTTCACAACATTTGTCACTTCATCAAGCGTTGACTTCAATTTTTTACGAAAAGGGGCGTCATATTCACAAGACAAATGACCGATAATGTTGACGATTTTTTCGCCATCACTTTCAATCAATGCGGCATCAATGCCATCCATAGAGGTACCACTCATGAGGCCGATCGCCGTTTTTACCGCGCGCATAGCTTGTTTCCCGTACTATGTTTCCTTGTGAATCACATATATTTTATGATAAAGCCCACAAAACAGTTGAATATTCTTTTCCAAATATAAAATTTTCAGGGAAAAAGTCCGATGTCCGGTTTTAAATCCGATTTCCTAAATGTGATGAGCGAACGTGGTTTTATCCACCAAATGTCCGACGAAAAAGGTCTGGACGATCTCCTTTCGAAGGAAATCGTGACAGGGTATATCGGCTTTGATCCAACGGCTGCAAGCCTCCATGCCGGCAGTTTGATCCAGATTATGATGCTTCACTGGTTGCAACAGACAGGCCATCGTCCGATTGCACTCATGGGGGGCGGTACCGGTATGATCGGTGACCCATCGTTTAAAGACGAGGCACGTAAGCTCCTCACCGTCGACAAAATCGACTCCAATATCGCCGGTATTAAAAAAGTTTTTTCCAACTATATCAAATTCGGTGACGGAGCCACAGACGCCGTTATGGTCAATAATGCCGACTGGCTTCGGGATCTGAATTATATCGAATTTTTGCGCGATGTCGGTCGCTTTTTCTCGGTAAACAAGATGCTCTCTTTTGACTCTGTCAAATTGCGCATGGATAGAGAGCATTCGCTATCGTTTCTCGAATTCAATTATATGATCTTGCAAGCCTATGACTTTGTTCAACTCAACAAACGTTACGGCTTGCGTATGCAGATGGGAGGCTCCGATCAATGGGGAAATATAGTAAACGGCATTGATCTTGGCCACCGTATGGACACACCACAGCTTTTTGCTTTGACTTCGCCATTATTGACGACAGCATCAGGCGCTAAAATGGGAAAATCGCTTAATGGTGCTCTCTGGCTCAATGCCGACATGCTTTCCCCTTATGACTTTTGGCAATATTGGCGCAATACGGAAGACGCTGACGTTTCGCGTTTTTTGAAACTTTATACAACTTTGCCAATGGACGAAATAAAACGCCTTTCTGCCCTCCAAGGCTCGGAAATCAACGATGTGAAAAAGATATTGGCGACAGAAATAACCGCCATGCTCCATGGACGCGATGCCGCCGAAAAAGCTGCCGAAACCGCTCGTAAAACATTCGAAGAAGGTGAAGTCAGCCATGATCTTCCCAAAATCGAAGTTCCGGCAACCGAGCTTAAAAATGGTATTGGCTTACTTACCCTGTTGGTGAAAGCAGGATTTGCCAAATCGAATGGCGAAGCGCGCCGTCATGTACAAGGCGGTGGTATACGGGTAAATGATGTGCTGGTAGAAGACGAAAAACGTTTAATTACTGAAAATGATGTCAACGCCGATGGCGTCATCAAATTGTCTTTCGGTAAAAAGAAACACGTTCTCGTCAAGCCAATGTGAATAGTTGGCATTCCCACACGGTCATAATTATGTACTTCCGACAAAATCTGCCGGAAGTATTTTTATATAAAAATCCTTTTGCAATAGAATTTTTGCGTCTCCGATAACGCGTTCCAAGACAGCTCTATAACCCAGACATGGGAAAGTGGCTCACGGAAAAAGTCTCTTCAGAGCTTACCCTATATGACAACAGTTATATTTCACTTGTTAACGTGATTGATGAGACAGGTTTAAAATCTGATTTTTCTGCTTCAATCCGGTTCGTCGAGCAACATTAAAAACCGGAGGCAGGCCATTTCGTTACCAAAACACCTTGATAATTTATCCGTGTTCTCCACGTGAAAGGCTTATTGGAATTCGAATATCGACCTGAAAATACCGGGCGCGATCACAGAAATCGGATTAACCATAACTTGCGGGTGTTTCGCCTTGCCTTCGATTTTAAAAGTAATTCCGATCAATCCACGGTCACGGCCATTTCCTAACACTTGCCCTATAATCGGCAGATCTCCAAACAAACGGTTCAGACCATAAGCCGGCATAAAAGTACCGGTGATCGACATATTTCCCGAGACATCGTAAAGAACTCCCTGAAAAGTTGCACCGACTGTCGGTCCTCTCAGGACACCTTTATCAAGAACCAGATAATTATCACCCTTTGCAATATGGGCATAAGCAAGATCAAAACCGATACTCGAACTATTGATTTTACCTTTTACAGCTTCATTCAAACTTTTACCACCGCCACTTGGTCTTGAGGAGACAATCGCAGCCAATCTGGGTTCGTCAACCACCGCAAAGTTTCTGATACTGACGCGACCGGACAACGGTTGGCCGGAAGATGACGTTAAATCGGCTTTCAGATCACCACCGCGAATCTTGTCATAATAATTCATAAATCGCATCAACGCTCCGGCATCATTGCTTCTTGCCGAGATCGTTTGTCTCCCCTGACTTTTTTGTGTCTCGACGTTGACAGATCTGCGATTATGGGTTGTTCCACTTAATGAAAACTGCGCAGCTTTTTGCTCGGTTATTTCGTAAGTGGCCTTAACGTTATCAAGTTCTTCCCCATAGAAACCTGCAAGGCTTTCTATTGATGCGTTCAAAGATATGGCCGTTTTATCATTGGAATTCGAATTTTGTGTTTTTCCCAATTGCTGGATCAGGGCGCGTCCATCGTAACTTTTTCCGGTCGCTTCTATATGATAGGTTTTTCCGGAACTGATAATTTTCAATCCCAAATCGTCGTTTCGACTTAAATTGGCTTTGCTGAATTCAGCACTTGCAAGTTGTTTGTCCTTGATATGGATTTGACCAGCTACGTCGAGATTCTGACCGGATAAAGAGAAATTTTCTATCGTATAGTCAGGTTTATCCTTTATATTTGATGGCATATCGAATTGGGCACGTGCAGCCATGCCTTTGCCTTTTTTCCAGCCTGCCCATGAAAATTCCAGCTCGGCATTGGTGAGATCTGCATTAAAATGGCGTTTTCCATTATTATCCTGCCCTACCTCTATATTAACCGGCCCCGATAGAAAATTATTGAGGAACGAAAAATGTTTCGCCCGAATTGAATCATCAATATTAAGCGTAATTTTTTCGCTTTTTTGTAAATTCGAGTTATCAAACGGCTGTACAAGCTTGATTTGAGCTGGAAATTCATTGAGCAAGCCACTCGCTTCCAAAACAATACCCGATTTAGTGACATTAGCTGTGCCGGAAGCATTGCTGACCAGATTGTTTTCAATCGGGTCCGGAATAGAAAAATTACTGAAATTGACATTAGCATTATAAGTTATCTCACCACGTGGATTATCACGCGTGACCGGAAAGCGGAGATCGAGATCAACTTCTACATTGCCCTCAGCATGATCAGAGTTGAACGGCAAACGATGGCGGGCATTGATCGGTGCATAACCGATCATCTCTCCGGCTGCATCTATCTCGCTACGTGCTGTCAGGTTCATATCGGCATAAACCGGCCGTTGAGGCCCCCAAGGAATAACCATCGTTCCGTC
>CAMLLT010000153.1 GCA_946480935.1 uncultured Bartonella sp.
GTTCCTTCCGGAACAAGAATCTTGCCGATTGTTCCTTCATCGGCTGCATCGACTTCCATAGTGGCTTTATCGGTTTCGATTTCTGCAATTACATCACCGGCCTCGACCTTATCGCCCTCCTTTTTAAGCCATTTTGAAATTTTGCCTTCTTCCATTGTGGGCGAAAGCGCCGGCATCAAGATATCAATAGACATAGTCGCTTTCCTCGCTATTAAAGAAGAACATCGGTATAGAGCTCGGATACATCCGGCTCGGGATCATTTTCAGCAAAATCTGCCGCATCTGCAACGATAGCACGAACCTTTTTGTCAATGTCTTTCAATTCGTCTTCTGTTGCCCAACCCTTTTTGATACAGCGGTTCTTCACCTGATTGATCGGATCATGTTCGGTCTTGACCTTTTCCACCTCTTCTTTGGTGCGGTATTTGGCCGGATCCGACATCGAGTGACCGCGATAACGATAGGTCTGCATGTCGAGAATAATCGGGCCTTTGCCTGAACGTGCCCATGCGACAGCCTCATCGGCTGCCGATTTTACAGCACAAACGTCCATACCATCGACAACATAACCCGGGATTTCAAATGACAGACCACGACGCGAAAAATCGGTCTCGGCAGAAGCGCGGGAAACTGCCGTCCCCATGGCATATTGGTTGTTTTCGATAACATAAACGACAGGTAATTTCCAAAGCGAAGCCATATTGAAGCTTTCATAGACCTGCCCCTGATTGGCCGCACCGTCACCGAAATAGACAAGCGTTACATTATCGCGTCCAAGGTATTTGTTGGAAAAAGCCAATCCCGTTCCGATCGGAACCTGTGCACCAACGATACCATGTCCGCCAAAAAAGTTCTTTTCCTTGGAAAACATATGCATCGAACCGCCCTTCCCTTTGGAAAAGCCATCTTTGCGACCGGCGAGTTCAGCCATGACACCGCGAGGGTTCATACCTGTTGCCAACATATGTCCATGATCACGATAGGAGGTGATCACCTGATCGCCTTGTTTTATTGCTTTGACAGTTCCGGTTACCACCGCTTCTTGGCCGATATAGAGGTGACAAAAGCCACCAATAACGCCCATGCCATAAAGTTGACCGGCCTTTTCTTCAAACCGTCGGATTAAAAGCATATCATGATAAAACTGAAGTTCTTCTTCTTTGGTGAATTCCGCCGGCTCAGGTGATCTGGCGGTATTGGTTAATACGGTCTGCGTTTTTTTCGCAGAAGTTTTTTTAGCCCGTGCTGCCATATTAAACTCCCTTAATTGGTGTTTTAAAAAATACGCTTTCCACGCCGAAGATACAAGCACTATAAATGTTTGTAAAAATCCGTGTAAGGTATTGATATATTTATTTTTTAGGAAATAAACAGAATTTTCTTATTTTGACAAATCGCCTTGACCCGTCAAGATAACAAATTCATTAGGCTTCGAAAGATTAAGATTTTTGCGAGCATATTCATCAAGCATATCGCGTTCAATATGACCGTCTTTTAAAAGCGAAACCTTTTTTTCTATTCCTTTGCGCTGCTCTTCAAGAGATTTCAACTCGTTGTTGAGACTGTCAATATGTTGTTCTACTTTAACACGAGAATATAAACCATATTCACCGTGATAAATGTGGTACCCGAAATAGCTCAGCACACCAATTGTCATAAGCGGCAATATAAAGCGCCCCTTGATTGATCTGCGTTTCTGCTTGGTCCACATCATTTCAGCATTTCTGTCCCTATCGAACTGCAGTTATTGATGCATGATTTTTATTAAAGATAGATTACCGGAGTGGTAAATTCTGCGAAAACAGTCAGAAGAACAAAAGTCATTTATCTGTTGTGTAAAATTCTCCATGATCATTTACGGGATGGGATAACAATCATTATCCGTTTCATAATTTAGACAAAAGAACCGCTATCGATATAAAAGGTGGTAATCAAAAACCCTGATCGTTCCGTTTCATAACAACATTGTTCATCACGCATGAATTGTTTTTCACGCATGCAACAAACTTATTCACCGGTAACAGGGTTTCCATCTTTATCTTTGAATTTTCCCATAAGAATCATAATAAAGTCCACAATTGTCCAAATTGATGTTATTATAATACCGTAGATTGTTAGAGTCAGCAGAAGCATAATCAAACCGGTACCAATTTTTCCGACCATAAATCGGTGCGCACCAAAAGCCCCGAAAAACCAGCATATGATTGCCAGAAGAACCTTCGAATATCTGCTGTTGCTCCTCAGAGGGAAGATGTCTCTGGCCAATCCCCCTTCTGCGGTAAAATCAACTTCAACCCCGTCCAATGGTTCGCCTTTTCCGCTCCAGTCGGTGGAAGTGAATTGATAACGATTATTGTCGGCTCCCGAGATGAGACCTCTATTGTTGCTGTAGCTAATAATAGAACCGCGCATAAATACTCCTCATTTTTTAAGTAAAAGCATTGCTTGGTAAGCGTTCATCTCTACTTTTTTTCATAAACGTTAATGTTTTGTAGGGTCTATATAATCGTTTACATAAGTGACTAGCTTTAAAAAACCAGTCCACAATAAAAATTAACTTATTAACTAAAAATAGCGAACCTTCAAGTCCGCTATTTTAATGTAGAATTCCGACTTTAAAGCTCTTCAATCAAATGCGAAAAGCGGAAATACCGGCATAGCGTGCCTGACCGCCCAGTTCTTCCTCGATTCTGATAAGCTGATTATATTTGGCAAGCCGATCTGAACGGGCAAGAGACCCGGTCTTGATCTGCCCACAATTGGTGGCAACAGCGAGATCGGCAATGGTCGAATCTTCGGTCTCTCCCGAACGGTGAGACATAATAGCCGTATAGCCGGCCTTGTGGGCGGTTTCAACAGCGTCAAGTGTTTCGCTCAAAGTGCCAATCTGGTTGACTTTGACGAGCAAAGAATTAGCGACACCCATTTTGATACCATCGCGCAGACGTGCAGAATTGGTAACAAAAAGATCATCTCCAACGAGTTGGCATTTTTTGCCGATGCGGTCGGTCAAAATTTTCCAACCATCCCAATCGTCTTCTGCCATACCGTCCTCGATTGTGATAATCGGAAAATCGCTAATGAGTTTTTCCAGATAATCTGCCTGTTGTTCGGCATTGCGTGTTTTGCCTTCGCCAGTGTAAACATAGGAACCGTTTTTGTAAAATTCCGATGATGCGCAATCAAGGCCGAGCGCAACCTGTTCACCCGGTTTGTAACCGGCAGCTTTGATGGATTCGACAATGAATTCGAGTGCTGCTTCTGCGCTCTTGAGATTGGGAGCAAAACCGCCCTCATCACCGACATTGGTGTTAAGACCCGCATCTTTCAAACGTTTTTTCAATGTATGGAAGATTTCTGCCCCGTAACGTACTGCTTCCTTGATTGTGGGCGCACCGACCGGCAAAATCATGAATTCCTGAAAATCGATCGGGTTATCGGCATGAACACCGCCATTGATAATGTTCATCATCGGTGTCGGCATCAGATGGGCTTGTGTGCCGCCAACATAGCGATAAAGCGGAAGACCGGCAGAATTTGCGGCAGCTTTTGCTGTTGCCAGAGAAACTCCCAAAATTGCATTTGCACCAAGGCGTGATTTGTTTGCCGTACCATCCAGTGCAATCATCGCTTCATCAATAGCGATTTGATCTTCCGCATCAAGGCCACCAATTTCCTGAAGAATTTCGCCGTTGACTGCATTCACCGCTTTTTCAACACCTTTGCCCTGATAACGTGTACCGCCATCGCGCAATTCGACAGCTTCATGAGCCCCTGTCGAAGCCCCTGAAGGCACTGCTGCCCGTCCAAACGCACCATCTTCCAAAACTACATCAACTTCGACAGTCGGATTGCCACGACTATCCAGAATTTCACGGCCAACAATATCTACAATTGCAGTCATCTCGCGTTTCCTTCCCGATCAGGGTTCGTTAGTTCTTTAATGATTAGACAAACTCTCTTTGCGAGGGAATACCTAACATCTCATAAAATCGATTAAAGCTTTTTTGCCAACCGGTCAAACGCCATCAATGTTTCCAACAGATTCGGCAAATTTTCGAGCTTGACCATATTCGGCCCATCAGACGGAGCATGATCCGGATCCTGATGTGTTTCCAGAAAAACACCGGCAACACCAACTGCTACAGCCGCGCGCGCAAGCGTTTCAACAAACTCGCGTTGTCCACCCGAGGATGTGCCTTGCCCGCCCGGTTGCTGGACAGAATGGGTGGCATCAAAAATGACCGGCGAGCCGAATTGTGCCATAATCGGTAATGCCCGCATATCCGAAATCAACGTATTATAACCGAACGAAACACCGCGCTCACAAGCCATAACATTTGGATTTCCGCTCTCGGTAATTTTGGCCAGAACATTTTTCATATCCCAAGGAGCGAGAAACTGACCTTTTTTTACATTGATAACGCGGCCGGTTTTTGCTGCCGCCACAAGAAGATCGGTTTGACGACACAAAAATGCGGGAATTTGCAAAACATCGACATGAGGAGCAACAAGTGCACACTGTTCTTCTGTATGAATATCCGTCAGTACAGGTATATCGAATTCCCGTTTCAAATCGTCAAAAACGTCCATAGCCTTTTCAAGGCCGATGCCACGCTTGCTGTTCAAAGATGTACGGTTGGCCTTGTCAAAACTCGACTTATAAACAACACCAATACCCAGTTTTTCTGCAATCTCTTTGATCTTACCCGCCATATCAAATGCATGTTCACGGCTTTCCATTTGACATGGACCCGCAATAATTGAAAGCGGTGCACTATTGGAAAATACAACATTTCCTACAGAGACAGTGCTATTCGGTTTCGTCATCTAGTCCTCTAATCTAATCACTTTGATATGATTTTTGCTGATTGTCAGACCTTACCTTAAAAAACACAGTCTATTCAATATGATTGTTTTCAAACACCTCTCAAAAGCAACAATCATCTTCATTCGGTAAATTTTTATAAAAGAAGGCTTCAAACCGGAATGTTTTTTAAAAACCGGGTCCAAGGATGAAATGCTTTATATCATGATATCCGGTTTAGGTTTTTTAGCTCGAAAAGGAACAATCCAAAAACCCATCAAATTATTCAAACAATTCGTTAAATTATTTATCTAACAAAAAAATTTGCAAAGCCCCTTTATTGGAACTTTGCAATTTTGAATATCAAAAACGAATGCGATATTAAGCCGATCGCCCTTATTAAACCAATCGTCCTTGTACCATCGCTGCTTTTATAAAAGAGGCAAAAAGCGGATGAGGCTCGAAAGGACGTGATTTCAGCTCGGGATGATATTGAACCCCGATAAACCACGGATGATCCTTATATTCGATTGTCTCTGGCAATACACCGTCAGGTGACATGCCTGAGAAAATCAAACCACAATTTTCAAGCCGTTCTTTATAGTCGATATTCACCTCGTAACGATGGCGATGACGTTCGAAAATATCGGTTTTTCCATAGATTTTTGCAATGGCGCTATCTTCTTTCAGAATTGCTTCATAAGCGCCAAGGCGCATTGTGCCACCGAGATTGCCCGTTTCAGCACGTTTTTCCAAAGCATTCCCCTTAAGCCATTCTGTCATCAAGCCAACGACCGGCTCATCGGTGGGACCAAATTCGGTAGAAGACGCATTTTTGATACCACCGAGATTACGAGCAGCCTCTATGCAGGCCATCTGCATACCAAA
>CAMLLT010000154.1 GCA_946480935.1 uncultured Bartonella sp.
TTGGCAAGTGCGTTGATATTGTCGACTGGACTTGCATCTATGTCAACGAGGCCTTTGGGATATCCTGGACCGATAGCGATCTTCTCCATGTAGACATCCGGTGCATAGAGCAAATTGCCCTTTTCCGCCATAGCGATAACCGCCAACGAATTAGGCAAGTTCTTCGCGCATATGGTTGTTCCTTCCAGAGGATCGAGTGCTATATCGACAGACGGACCTTCCTTGGTACCTACTTTTTCACCGATATAGAGCATAGGAGCTTCATCGCGTTCTCCTTCACCGATAACAACCGTGCCATCTATCGGTAGGCGGTTCAATTCTTTGCGCATCGCATCAACGGCTGCCTGATCGGCTGCCTTTTCATCTCCGCATCCACGAATGCGTGCGGCGGCTACTGCCGCGCGTTCGGTAACGCGAGCGAGCTCAAGTGTTAAAATACGATTGAGTCCATGTAATGTACGGTCAGCCGAGTTCGACATATGATTGATCCCATCGGGTAATTGTTAAAAAAACTAAAATTGTTGCGCAACATTATACAACAGCCTTTTGGCAAAGACTAACGTTTATCGCAAGAGGAATTATGATCAATTCATGACTTATAATTGATAACATTAGTGATCATTACACAAACCAATGTCAAAACACCCGATTTTTAGTTCGGACGTTCTATGCGTATCATTTGCGGCTTATCAATAAGGTGCCCGTCTTCCATAATGGAAGACAAAGCTTTACGCACTGACGACTCGGTTGTTTCGTGAGTCACAAGAACAATATTCTTCGTATTCGGCTGTTTATTTTCAGCAAGTGGACGTTGAACAATCGATTCCAGTGAAATGGAATTTTCGGCCATACGTTTTGCGACACTCGCAAAGACACCGATCTTGTCATTAACTGTCAAACGGATGAAATAGCCTCCTGCATGGGCCCGCATCCTTGCACGTTTATAAGGTGCAAGAGCTTGAGCCGGCGTGCCGAAAACCGGTCCGTGTTGAAAACCCGGATGAGATTTCGCAATATCGGCAATATCGCCGATGACAGCAGACGCTGTTGCGTTCCCTCCGGCTCCCGGCCCCGACAGCAGCAATTCACCCAAGAGATCGGTTTGTATAGAAACCGCATTTGTGACACCTTGCACTTGCGCAATAACGGAAGAGGTCGGCACCATTGTCGGATGCACACGTTGTTCAATACCGGTGTCTGTTTTTACAGCAACGCCAAGAAGCTTGATCCGGTAACCGAGTTCATCCGCAGCATGAATATCGGCAAGCGATATATTGCTTATTCCTTCAACATAGATGTCGTCGACGGAAATGACACAACCAAATGCCAAGCTTGTCAGCAGAGCTAGTTTGTGCGCTGTATCAAAGCCTTCGATATCGAAAGTAGGATCAGCTTCGGCATAACCCAGTTTTTGAGCTTCTTTCAGACATTCTTCAAAAGAAATTCCTTCGGCAAGCATCCGGGTCAAAATATAATTACATGTACCATTCAAAATACCGTAAACTCTGGAAACATTGTTTCCCGAGAGCGACTCGCGCATCGCCTTGATAACAGGAATACCCCCCGCAACCGCTGCCTCGAAGTTTAAAAGAACGCCTTTTTTCTCGGCAATTTTTGCTAACGCCACCCCGTGACGAGCGAGCAAGGCCTTGTTGGCTGTTACAACATGGTGACCGTGTTTCAGTGCTTCTTCGACACAAAAACGCGCAATCCCCTCCTCGCCGCCAATAAGTTCGACAAAAACATCAATGTTGTCGCTCTCGGCCAGAACCAACGGGTCATCGACCCATTCGATGTGTTGAAGATCAATGCCACGTTCCCTTGTTTTGTCACGTGCACTAACAGCCACAACGTCAATGGGCCTGCCACATTGCTTCGTCAGCAAATCCTGTTTTTCTTTCAATATTCGAACAACAGAACTTCCTACGGTTCCAAGCCCGACTATGCCGATCCTCAACGCATTTACCATTGGTTAGGCTGCCTTGTTTTTTTCGCCGGAAAAGAAGCGCTTTATATTGCGGGCGGCCTGCCTTAAACGGTGCTCGTTCTCGACAAGTGCAATACGGACATAATCATCCCCCTGCTCACCAAATCCAATTCCGGGAGAAACCGCGACATCGGCTTTTTCAATGAGCAATTTTGAGAATTCAAGTGACCCCAGATGCTTATATTGCTCTGGTATTGGGGCCCATGCAAACATTGTAGCTTCAGGTGAAGGAACGTCCCATCCGGCGCGGTGAAAACTTTCTACCATGACATCACGACGCTTTTTATAGACCGACCGCACATAAGCAATATCCGATCCATCACCGTTCAATGCATAAGCCGCTGCAACCTGAATTGGTGTAAATGCCCCGTAATCGAGATAGGATTTAACGCGCGTCAAAGCAGCAATCAGTCGTTCATTGCCCACTGCAAAGCCCATGCGCCAACCCGGCATTGAAAAAGTTTTCGACATTGACGTAAATTCGACAGCAACATCAATCGCACCAGGTACCTGTAAAACTGAAGGTGGCTCTTTGTCGCCAAAATAGATCTCGGCATAAGCCAGGTCGGAAAGCAGGATGATTTCGTTCTTTTTGGCAAAATCAACGACTTCCTTATAAAAATCGAGATCTGCAACATAAGCAGTGGGGTTGGAAGGGTAATTCAGAATGACAGCAATCGGCTTAGGGATCGAATGCTTGACGGCACGATCAAGTGCACGGAGCAATTCTTCCCCCGGATATGCCGGCATAGAGCGGATAACCCCTCCAGACATAATAAAACCGA
This sequence comes from uncultured Bartonella sp., assembly GCA_946480935.1. Lineage (GTDB taxonomy): Bacteria > Pseudomonadota > Alphaproteobacteria > Rhizobiales > Rhizobiaceae > Bartonella. The sequence continues at coordinate 2,773 of CAMLLT010000154.1, forward strand.
AAGAATGAATGGGATATGTCGGGTTCGGACACAAGACAACATCGCCGGGGGCAGTAATTGCCTGTGCCATATTGGCGAACCCTTCTTTTGACCCCAAGGTAGCGATGACTTGCGTATTGGGGTCCAATTTTACGCCGAAACGGCGTTCATAATATTTTGCTTGCGCCCGTCTTAATCCGGGAATGCCACGTGATGCAGAATAACGGTGTGTTCGGGGATCCTGTACAACCTCGCAAAGTTTATCGACGATATTTTGCGGCGTCGGCAAATCCGGATTCCCCATTCCGAGGTCAATAATATCGGCCCCCTTCGCTCGCGCGGCTGCCTTCAGGCGGTTAACCTGTTCGAATACATAAGGCGGCAAACGACGAATTTTATGGAATTCTTCCGACATTTTTTAATCCGGTCAAAAAGTTGATGTTAAAAGTTTAATAATAGAACATACATGGTCAAAGAACGATTAATCCTGTTTACCACTCTGTTCGATCTGGCGGACTGTTTCTTCCGCCTCACGACGCGCATCATCCTTGGCTTTTGCCAGATTGGATGCACTATTTGCGGATGGCCCCGGCACCTTTTTTAGACGTGCTGCTTCCGAATCCAGCCGATTGGTCAAAGATTGTTTCTCCACTTCAGAAAATTGTTCGGTTGCAGCTCGGGGTTTATCCGAAAATCGCGGATATGATTCTTGATGGGAGGCACCTGCTTGTTCTGGAGCGGTAAATTCTGCCCCACGAGCACAGCCCATAACGGCAACTGCTATTATAGTAAGAACAATACTGTGCTTTCTTTTAAAAGACCTGTGCATCTTAATTCTATTTTCCCATCACTTGCATAAATGTTTTCTTTATCATGAGATTATCACAAAGCCAACGTCAAGAGAGGATAGGAGATATTCGAGCAGTTTTGTTGTTTTCCTGCAATTGTGTGGTTAAAGTGTCATAGATTACAATTTTGACTCGCAACGTGATAAGAATTTACGTTCTCGATATAAAGTCGACGCATTTTATTGCGAGATCGGATACTTCGATTGGACGTGTTTGTTTAGGATAGTGAAAAAGCGTTAGGCCTTCGGCCGCAATGAAAGGTTGCTGATTGTTAGCAGATACCGACATTTTTCCGAAGAAAAAGCACTCATATCTTTTTCACGGCCGGTCATTATGTTCCGGTCTTTACGTGGCGGCGGCATTATTGTTGTCGGCCTGTACAGCCAATAACGCGAGAATGATCGGAATAGAAAAAGCGTCCAACACTCAAAACTCCCAAATAGACAATAGTTCGGGTAATCCCGCCCCTACAAATGATGTGAATCCTCCATATGCTCCACAAGTCGACAGCAATCAAATAGCCGCAGATCAAAGTCGTGCTCAACCGGCACAAGTGCCGCTTCCGACACAACCGCCCTCGCACAATGATAAAGGGGGCGAATTTTCGCAACAAACACCTCTTACAGACAATAAAATGGCTGACAATCATCTCTTGTCCACGGGAAATTCAGGGGTTCCAATCGTGAACCCGGCAACTGAAACAGCTTCCAACGAAGAAGCAAAGCCTAAAAAGACCGCCCTTTTTTCTTTTCTTGGAAAAAAGACCGAACCTGCTACGTCTAAAAACGCCCCCTCGACAACCAACTCCGAGACGAGTGAACAGTCGTCACAGCCCAGCGCATCTTCCCCCACTCAAAATACATCAACGGCAGCACCGGACGCCCAACATAATATTGGCGGCACCCCTCCCTCCGGCCAGACAACAGTTTCTCGTGATTCTTCTACACAGGATGTTTCACAAAGTGCTTCCAACAGACAACAACCACCCGAACGCGACGCTACAAGCCAAAAACAGGGAAGTTTAATGCGGTTATTCGGTCGTTCGGATAACCAAAAGAGTAATAAGCCGGTTGATAGCGAAACCAAAACAGCACTTGTTCCGCTGCCGAAGAAAGATCCGCATGAATATAATGATGAGTTACCCGGGGTTCGGCCCAATGGTGGCATCGTTATTAAACATCGTACGAGTCTTTATGATGATACTGACATTGACGCAAACGAAATTGATTCGCCTTCGCTTTACACATTGGCATCGGTCAGTATCTATGGTCGTTCATTGCCAAATGGATTGAAAGTCGCCCGTAAAGATGTTGAAGTTTCATGTCTGAGACCTCAACTGGTCGCTATCTTGAAAACTATAGAACGACGCTTCAACAAGCCGGTTATTATAACATCCGGCTATCGTAGTCCGTCATATAATCAGAAAGTAAATGGCGCAAAACGCTCCATGCATATGTCCTGTGCAGCAGCGGATATTCAGGTTCCCGATACAAATAAATGGGAAGTTGCCAAATTTGTCCGCGCTTTGCCCAACCGCGGCGGTGTAGGAACCTATTGTCACCAATCAATCCATGTCGATGTGGGGCCAAAACGCGATTGGAATTGGACATGTTCAGCAAAAAATTAAAAAAAAATGCTTAAGGGGGCTTGCGATTAAAAAATATCCTCTCTATAAGCCGTCTCACTGATACGCGCCCATCGTCTAGTGGTTAGGACGCCGCCCTTTCACGGCGGAAACAGGGGTTCAAATCCCCTTGGGCGTACCACCTTTTCTCTGTTTATTTTGCTTATCTATTTACGGCCCATATTCAGCTGTTTTCGCTAATTTGTGTATCTGTTGCTGAATTGTCCTGATATCCATTGGGTAAAGTGCGCAATAAAACAGCAATTATCTTCAAGTTTCGTCTCGCCTAGTCATTTCGCTCATGGATATTGGAACGAACTGTTTCGGAAGAAAAGCAACACGTTTTTGATTTAGCAATGCCAATTATGGTTACTATTTTCCACTGCTATGCTCCTGTTATAAAAATCCCCCTTAACGCCACATCTTTCCAGTC
>CAMLLT010000155.1 GCA_946480935.1 uncultured Bartonella sp.
AATCTTCGCTTTCGTGGCAGATGACATTTTTCGCAAGATTGATGAACTGCTTCGGCACCAGAAATTCTTGGACTTGTTGTGTAGGCAGATATTTTTCTGAAGGCTGAGAGAGAGGCTCGCCGTCAAACAATGTCGGAGCCGAATGATAATGCCAAAAAACATTTTCCGGATATACGTCTTCCTGCAATAGCAAACGTGCCATTGTTCGCCATTCGTCAAAATCTCCCTGTTTTTTCAAAATAATCGTTTTCATGATGAAAAAAGATCAACTTGAGTCGGTCGCGCACGAAAACGCTCGGCAAGGTGGGAACTGTCGAGAAGGTGTTTCGGTGTCCAGCGTTCGGCAATGACAAAAGGTTTTATTTTTTCAAGACTGACATGAAAGGTTTTCAAATCTGAAAAATCGAGCCGTTTGAACCGGCGTGCTACCAATATGCGTTTAACATTACGCACACCGAGGCCGGGAACACGTAACAGCATTTCCTTGTCGGCTTTATTAATGTCAACTGGAAAAAGATGCCGATTTTGTAATGCCCAGGCGAGTTTAGGATCAAATTCAAGTTCAAGCATGCCACCATTTGTTTTCATGGTCAGCTCTTCCATTGCAAATCCGTAAAACCGGTAAAGCCAATCGGCTTGATAAAGCCTGTGTTCTCTTAAAAGCGGCGGGCGTTTGACGGGAAGCAGGTTTGAAGCATCCGGAATAGGACTGAATGCTGAATAATAAACGCGCTTTAGCCGGTATCCCGAATAAAGCTCGGCGCTCGATTGCAGGATTGTTGCATCACTGGCATCGTCTGCACCGATAATCATTTGGGTGGACTGTCCCGCAGGCGCGAAACGTTGCGTTTTTTTTGTCTGTAATGTTGCGTCTTTGGAGGCTTCTATATCAATCCTGACATTCGCCATAGCCTGTTTGATGGTCAGGATCTTTTTTTGTGGCGCAAAGCGGTTAATGCTTTTTTCTGTTGGCAGTTCGACATTGATCGACAAGCGATCCGCGTAACGCCCCGCCTCCTTGATAAGGGCATCCGAAGCATCCGGAATGGTTTTTAAATGGATATAGCCACCAAAATGGTGAACGGTCCGCAAATCGCGGGCAACTTTAACCAATTCTTCCATTGTTTGGTCCGGAGAACGGATGATGCCGGACGAAAGAAACAAGCCTTCGATATAATTTCTGCGGTAAAATTCAAGCGTCAAAAACACCACCTCGTCAGTGGTAAAACGTGCCCGCTCAACATTGCTTGAAGACCGGTTGACACAATAGGCACAATCAAAAATACAAAAATTGGTGAGCAGAATTTTTAACAAAGAAACACAGCGCCCGTCAGGCGTGAAGGAATGGCAAATTCCCATATTTGTCGTTGACCCCAAGCCGCCTTTTGTGGGCGATTGACGCGTCGAACCGCTCGATGCACAAGAAGCATCATATTTGGCAGCATCTGCCAGAATTGCCAATTTCTGTTTGAGCGTTTTGACCATCTTTGTTCACTTTTTGTTCTATACACGAATATAGACGTGAAGTGGAGGAAGTAAAGGAAAAACAGCAAATCACGACGCGCTCAAATGGAAATTCTGCCAGAGGGCAACTTTAACCAGTTAATTTTTGTTCAATTGGTCGGACTATTCCACATTGTGTTTCACTTTGTAACGACATGGATTCAATATTGAATAATAGAGATGTTGGAGACGACGGTTCACACCAATAATCAGGCGATTTTTTTGAGAGTAAAAAATTGCGAGAACGGCAGGACAAAATTTTTATGCAGGAAATGTTCACGCAACGAAGGTTTTAATGCAGAAAATGTTCTTTATCCGGCCTCACGTGTCATGTGTTGTGCGCGAAATTTTAGCCATAAACCGTAGCCCAGTCCGAAGATAGAAGACAGTAGGGATCCACATAGAATCGCGAATTTTGCCGCATCCAGTTGTTGAGGATCGCTGAAGGCTAAAGTGGCTGTAAAAATAGCCATAGTAAACCCGATTCCACCCAATAACCCGACGAGGATCATTCCTCGCCAATTTACTCCCGAAGGGAGATTGCAAAGCCCGAAACGAACGGCAAGGAAACTTATGAGGACAATGCCGAGCGGTTTACCGATTGCAAGTCCAAGTCCTATTCCGACCATGATGATGAAGGAGAAATGGTCTTCAAAGTCGACATGGGAAATATTGATACCCGCATTGGCAAGTGCAAAGAGCGGCATAATGACAAATAATACCCAAGGACTAAAGGCGGCAACAAGTCTTGATACGGGAGCGTCGATTGCAGCTTCGCTCTTACGTATTTCAAGAAGAGCAAATCGGTGCGTTGAAGCGCTGTCTTCGGGCTTTTCATTTTTCAATATTTCCAAAGCGTAAGACAGTCGGTTGATAGGCGCAATCAGCGAGCGGGGAGCAAGTGCCGGTGTCAATAATCCCAATATAACACCTGATAGTGAAGGGTGGATTCCGCATATCATAAGTCCAAGCCAGAGGAGAGCGGCGGGAAGAATGTAAATCAGGGCCGAATTAATTCCTATCCATTGCAAAAAAACGAGGATGATAATTGCAAGACATGCAATGGGTAGGCCTGTGACGTCAAAGCCGTTAGAATAAAAAATTGCTATAATCAAAATGGCGATAATGTCATCAATCGTGGCAAGCGCAAGCAAAACGATTCTCAAGTTGTTTGGAACCGATTTACCCAGAAGGGCCAAAATCCCGATTGCAAAGGCTATGTCGGTTGCAGTGGGCACAGCCCAGCCATGACTGGTTGGCGGCATAGGATTGATGGAAAAATAAATAATCGCCGGCATGATAACGCCACCGATAGCTGCAACCAGAGGCAACAGCGCCTGACTTAATTTTGACAATGCGCCATCATGAATCTCCCGCCTTATCTCCATGCCTGCGACAAGGAAAAAGAGCGTCATTAAACCGTCATTGATCAGAAAATGCAGATCTTTGGAAAAGGAATATCCGAAGGCTTCTATTGAAATTTTTTGGTGCCAGAAATTTTGGTAAGCGGTCGCATAAGTTGAATTGGCAAGCAAGAGAGCAACAATTGTTGCAATAACGAGAGCAACACCCGCCATAGCTTCAATATGAAGTATGTTGCGACAGCTTGAAAATATCTTTTCGGCAAAAACAGATGCACGGTTGGGCAAGCGGTGGTTTATATTTTTCATGGCAAGTTCCTCTGTACTGGCGGCCCGACCAGCTTGAAACCTGCCCGTAAACAATTTACCGGACACCCGATATTTTTATATCCAAACGATAGACAATATACAAGCCAACAATATTATTTATCACATTTCAAAATGTGAAGCTTTAATATGCAGATAAAGTCTTATGAAGTACCTCTCTTCAAGAGCTTAATTTAAATATATTTTGATATATACAAAATATTGATTAATTATATACAGTAATATAAGCCGATATATAGGGTATTATCTATTAAATAATTCCCTATATATTAATTATATTTAACTATTTAATTTTCATTTTTTACAACCAGATCGACTTTATTGAGAGCACCCGCCAAATCATTTTGCAATGCTGTTTCGAGATCGGTTGCCGTGAGTCCTTTATCGTCTTTGGCCTTTATTGATATTTTAAGTGTTCCCGGTTTTTTTGCAAAAGCACCGAAAGCAGATGAAATCTTTTGTGCTTCTTCGTGATCTTTCAGAAGCATTGCCGGACTCTTCGTCATAACCACATAAAAGTCGTCATAAAGTTCTTTCTTGAGATCGTGTTTATTGTCGTTCAAGTTTTGGGCAAGATAGGTAAACAATTTATCGATGAAGCCGAAATCGGAATAACGCATATCCGCTTTAGTGATGCCAATTTTGTTTGCGGCATCAAGCATCGCTTGTTTATCGCCCGAAAAAAGGTCTGAACCGGCATTGATAATCGTAGCGGACATTTCGCCGGAACCAATGCCATCTGCGTTAAATGACAGATCATTAAGGGAGAGAGTTTGACTACCGGAATTATAAGAGAAATCAAGTTTACCCGAAAAATCCAGTGTTTTGAAGCCCATATTTCTCAACATTTCGAAACTTTTCTGTGGCATTTCGCTCGTATTCAATGAAAAGCCATCCAGTTTCACTAAAAAACTTTCAGGGACAGCTTGTTTCCATTCTCTTGGTTGGAGTTGGAATGAATTCAGACTTGCTTTTACTTTTGGTAAATCGATATCAGCTTTTTCAACTTCGGCATCAATGGCCGTAATTGCCGAGACAATTGTTATCAGCAACTCGTTCCTTGCCGCTTTTTCACCCTTTTCATCACCGCTTTTTTTAGCCTCGAGATAGGCTCGTGCGAGATCTTCAGGCACTGCGTTCATCGGACGCATTTTTAGCCCACCGGTTTTAAACTTGTTGAGCGAAAAATGAGCATTACGGTTGGGGCCCTCGAAGACATCGATTGCAATATCGCCGAGTTCTACCGGCCCGAAGATAGTCCGGCCAATTTTGTCCGGTTTTACCTTACCTGCCAATATTGCATAGGTGTAAGCGAGATCAATATCACTCGCTTGTAAGGCATTGCTTTTACCAATAAGCCGTAGATTATTGTGTTCGCTCGTATTGGAATTTGGCAAACCGACATTTGTACTCATGCCTGCAATGCCGACAGAGCCGATATTGCCTGCCTTAAGACTTGAAAGCCAGAAGCCCTTGATATCAAGTTTTTCTGTTTCACCCTGTGGATTGGAAAGAGATACCTCTATATCCGGTGCATTGATCGACGATATACCAACGCGCAACAAAGCTTGTAAAACATTGGAAGCAACAGATGTATCCTTATCTTTGAGGGTGACACCATTCAAGGTCACTTCAGGCACAACCACATGGACATTGTCCCGTTTCAAATCAATATTATAAATTGTAAATGAACCGGGGACAAAGCCAACAGGAGGGCGACCGGAAACAGCACCTATTTTGAGAGACACACCGGCCGGCACGGGTAAGGTGACATTCTTCAGGTTGACATTACCAGCGACGGTCACTTCTGATTGCTCGGCTTTGACACCATGTTTTGTCATCTCGTCTTTGACAAAACTGTTTAGATAAGGAGCGGCCATATAAAAGGCTCCGACACCTATTATGGCCAGAATGACCACGCCTCCAATGATATAAATTAACCAGCGTTTAAGTGTTGCTATTAACCAGCCACTGAAATTGGCCATTACATTCTTCCAGTCTTAATGTGTTGTATCTGCACTCAAGTCGATTTTATCGAATAAAGTTGCAGGAACTAGCTTTATTGCCACAAAATCGGCTAAGCCAATACCATCTTTTGATTTAGCTACAGCATGGACATTGATAGTTCCACCGTTTTCTATAAAATTTTGCACTGCTTCGCCAGATTTCTGGGAATTTTCCGCACCAAGGAAAAGTGCAATTGCCAATCTGGCTTTGATAGCCGCCTCTTTGCGTTTGTCAGCGAAATTTTCGCCTGTCTTCGCATCATAAAATTTTGCATAACGATCAAGAAAGCTATCAGCGTTTACCGTCAGGTGCAGATCATTTATGTGTATAATTGTAGAAGACGCCACCATCATCGCTAAATTGTTTGAAAATAATTCCGGGCTGACATTTGAAAGTGTGCCCTTGA
>CAMLLT010000156.1 GCA_946480935.1 uncultured Bartonella sp.
GCGCGTTCGCCAAAATGCCCGTAACGACGGCGATAGCGATAGCTTGATGTGATAGAAGAAGCGCCCAATGTGCGGCCGTGATAGCCACCCTCAAAGGCAAACATCAGGCTCTTTCCGGCCTTGGCATTACGAACAACTTTTAGTGAATCTTCAATACATTGCGAACCGCCGACATTGAAATGGATACGTCCGTCTAGGCCGAATTTCTTCTTCATATCTTCGGCGATGATTTTGGCCAATTCGATTTTTGTCGGATGCAAATATTGGCTGGCAACCTGTGGCAAGGTGTCAACCTGCTTTTTCAGAACATTATCAAGGCGGGGATTCGCATAGCCGAAATTGCAAGCCGAATACCACATTTGCAGATCAAGGTAAGGAACACCTTCGAGATCATACATATAGGAGCCTTCGCAGCCAGCAAATACTTTTGGCGGGTTTACATAGTGGACAGTGTCGCCGAAGGAGCAATATTTTGCTTCATCGGCAAGTAGCCGAGACTCGAAAGCCTTGGCATCAGCGTTTGTCATTTTTTCTGGTTTTGCCATATTTGCACTCCAAACTAAAAGATAGTCTGAATTTTAGAGCGCGAAAAAGTTAGGGCTGTTGTGTTTGTGTTTTGCTTTAGTAACAAAACTTATCTTTGCCTGAAAACTTAGGAAAAATGCGGTTACAAAAGCCTTGGCCGCATTCAAAATCCTAACTTGCAAGCTAAATAGTTCACTTTTTTAAGGCCACAGGAGTTTTTTGTGACCTTCGGTTACAACAGGGGGCCTTTTCAAAGTTGAGGGTAAAATTCCAACCGAACAATAAAAATATAGCCGTTTTCGATCAATAAAATTTATAACGAGGTAATTTCTAAAATTCCGGGGTGGAAACGGGCGCACCGATAGAATGAAATATCAACAATCCGGTTCCGGGAATTGGAGTAAACTTTAAGAGCAAAGAAACGGATAAGAGAGACCGGAAATTTTCTCAAAAAAATATTTTTAAGTTGGCAGAAAGTGCCCCTTTCATATAATTGATACTCGTTATTTAATATTTTTCATGGCCAAAAAAGCCCGATAAAGTTGTACCGGAGAAGAAAATGAAAACAGCGCTTGTTTTACAACATCTCGAATTTGAAAATGCCGGTTTGATCGGGAATGTTCTTGGCAAACGTGGATATGAACTCAAAAATCTTGATGCAACGCGCGATGACATTTCTTCGATTTCGGTGAGTGAAGGAGATATTGTCATTATTCTAGGCGGACCTATCGGCGTTTATGATGGTGAACTTTATCCCTTTATCAATCAGGAATTGAAGTTCATAGAAAAGTCCCTGAAAATCAAAAAACCGATGATCGGCGTGTGTTTAGGCGCGCAATTGATTGCAAGTGCTCTCGGCGCGAAAGTACAACCGATGGGTAAAAAAGAAATCGGCTTTTCGAGCCTGCAATTAACCGATGAGGGACAGAAAAGTCCGCTTGAATTGATTGGCACAACACCGGTTCTTCATTGGCATGGTGACCAGTTCGAAATTCCGGAAGGGGCAAAGCGTTTGGCAGAAACCGGTATTTGTCCCAATCAGGCGTTTTCTTATGAAAATGTTTTGGCGTTACAATTTCATCTTGAAGCGGATCTCGATTATTTTGAACATTGGTTGGTAGGCCATGCCTCAGAGCTTCACCAAGCCGGAATTAATCCGGTTGATCTTCGCAACGCCGCAAAAAAATACCAAGGGGATTTGAGAACAAAAGCGGAAAAAATTTTCAATCTCTGGTGTGAGGAAGTTTTGGAAAAAATCTGATTTTTGCAAACGTCCTTCCGCCAATAAGACAAGCTCTCTAACGGAAATCTTGTTTTGTGAAGCTCCGTCGAAAACGGCTGTCCCGCTTCATGCTTGATAATATTATTGTTAAAGATTGTGTGTTCCGCGAAATTTTACAGGAATTTCGCTGTGGTTTTTGCGTAAAGCATGAAGCGCTTTTTTTAAAATCGCTTGCGAAATTTTGCCCTATCATCAAATAAATTCGTTCGATTTCTGCTTTTGTTTATAATGATATTTAGGAAATAACTGTTCAGGTTTTTTATTCATCATAAGAGAGCCCTTAAGTTATTTTGCCTGCGGTTATCTGGGCAGATTAACTCAATGACGCGCTCTCCGGTTCTGTTTGCCCGAAGGCCAAATATTTCGCCAAATCATTTAGGACCTTATCGGGAAACAAAATCACATATTCGGGTAGACGGGACCTTCGCCACCTTGCGGACATGTCCAGGTAATATTCTGGTTCGGATCCTTGATGTCGCATGTCTTGCAATGGACGCAGTTTTGCGCGTTAATGACATAGGTTTCTCTGCCATCCTTTTCGATCCATTCGTAAACGCCCGCCGGACAATAGCGTGTCGAGGGACCGGCATAAATATTCAATTCCGATTTTTCCTGAACATCAAGCGAGGTTACTTTCAAATGGCAAGGCTCATTCTCTTCATGATTGGTATTGGAAAGAAAAACACTTGAGAGGCGGTCAAAACTGACAACACCATCAGGTTTCGGATAGTCGATAGGTTTGTGTTTTTCTGCCGGTTCAAGAGAAAGATAATCCGGTAGACCATGCGACATTGTGCCGAAAAACGAAAAGTGGAAGAGTGTTTGACACCACATGTCAAAGCCGCCCAGTTGAACACCTTTTTTCGTGCCAAATTTCGATAATAACGGTTTCACGTTGCGTACCGGATAAAGATCTTTTCCGATTGCACTGTCGCGCCAGCCCGTTTCAATTTCGCTGATTTCGTCATGGCTGCGGCCGGATTTTATGGCGCTCGCAATTGCGTTGGCAGCGTAAACGCCGGATAAAACCGCATTATGCGACCCCTTTATGCGGGGAACATTCATGAAACCGGCGGAACAGCCGATCAAGGCACCGCCCGGAAAAGTCAATTTCGGGACGGATTGCCAGCCGCCTTCGGTCAGAGCACGGGCACCATAGGCAATACGTTTTCCACCTTCAAATATCGGGCGAATTGCCGGATGTGTTTTGAAACGCTGGAATTCTTCAAATGGAGAAAGGTAAGGGTTTTTATAATTGAGGTGAACAACAAAACCGACAGCAATCTGGTTTTTGTCCATGTGATAGAGGAAAGAACCGCCACCCGTCTCATCATCAAGCGGCCAGCCTAATGTATGTTGGACGAGGCCGGTGTGATGTTTCGACGGGTCGATTTCCCATAACTCTTTTAGGCCTATGCCATATTTCTGGGGGGAGCGCCCTTTATCAAGGTCGAACTTGTTAATGAGAGTTTTCGCAAGTGACCCACGTGCTCCTTCACCAATCAGAACATATTTGCCGAGAAGCTCCATGCCCCGCATATAATTGGGACCTTGGCTACCGTCTTTTTCAACCCCCATATCACCGGTTGCAATGCCGGTAACAGCCCCGTCTTCGTTATAAAGAACTTCCGTGGCAGCAAAACCGGGGTAGATTTCAACGCCGAGGGCTTCCGCTTTGGTTGCAAGCCACCGGCAAACATTTCCCAAAGAGACGATATATTTTCCATGATTGGAGAGAATTTTCGGCATAATCCGGTTGGAAATCTGCTTGGCTTTGGTTTCGTCCAATAAGAAAATATGGTCTTCTTTTACCTCCGTTGTGAAAGGATGGTTTTGTTCGTTGCGCCAGTCAGGCAAAAGAGTGTCAATGCCGATTGGATCGACAACAGCACCCGATAGGATATGGGCACCGACTTCTACACCTTTTTCCACAATAACAACCGAAAGATCAGGGTTGATCTGTTTCAGTCTTATAGCAGCCGAAAGGCCCGCCGGACCGGCGCCAACAATAACAACGTCAAATTCCATGCTTTCGCGCGGAGGTAATTCATTCATTTCAAAGCGCCTTTTCAAGCTCCGGAATAATGTCAAAAAGATCACCAACCAATGCATAATCGGCAATATGCATCATCGGTGCATCTTCATCCTTGTTGATTGCGACGATGACGCGTGAATCTTTCATTCCTGCAAGGTGCTGGATGGCTCCTGAAATGGCAACAGCGATATAAAGCTCCGGTGCAACAACTTTTCCGGTCTGTCCGACTTGCCAATCATTGGGGGCATAACCGGCGTCAACCGCTGCACGGCTTGCGCCCACAGCAGCACCGAGTTTGTCGGCAAGCGGAAGCAGAATGGACATGAAATTTTCTTCCGAACCGAGCCCACGGCCACCCGAAACAATTATTTTTGCCGAAGTGAGTTCAGGCCGGTCACTCTTCTTCACCTCTTCACTGACATAGCGAGATAAAGATGGGTCTGCTGCCGGCGTGATTTTTTCAATTGGCGCCGTACCATTTCCTGCCTTTGCCTTGAAGGAAGCGGTACGCACCGTAATAACCTTTTTTCCATCCGTTGACTGGACGGTTTCGATAGCATTGCCGGCATAAATCGGTCGTTTGAATGTATCGGGCGAAACAACCTCGATAATGTCGGAAATTTGCATGACATCAAGAGATGCCGCGACCCGTGGCATAATATTTTTGCCATTGGTTGTGGCGGCAGCCATGATGACATCATAATCTTTGCTTTGTGCAACTATTGTTGCAGCTACCGGTTCGGCTAATTGTTGTTCGAGATAGTCGGCTTCTGCTAGAAGAACTTTATGGACATTGTCGAGTTTTGCGGCTTGTTCAGCGACCTTTTGTGCATTTTTCCCGCAAACGAGGATATCGACATCACCTCCGATAGCATGGGCTGCGGTTAAAGCTTTTGCTGTCTGTTCTGACAAGGCAACATTATTATGTTCAGCCAATAAAAGAATGGTCATGAATAAATCCTTCCCTTGATGCTCAGAGGACGCCAGCGTCTTGTTTCAATTTTTCGACAAGTTCGGCAACATTTTTGACTTTTACACCTGCCTTGCGGGTTTGCGGTTCTTCCACTTTCAGGATTTTTAATCTCTGTGTGTTGGTCACACCAAGTTCAGCCAGAGTTTTCTGTTCGATCGGCTTTTTACGTGCCCGCATAATGTTAGGAAGAGAGGCGTAACGTGGTTCGTTGAGACGAAGATCGGCGGTCAGAACAGCAGGAAGTTTGACGGCTACTGTTTGCAAGCCGCCATCGACTTCACGTGTTACAACGGCTTCGCCATCTTTTAATTCGATTTTCGAAGCGAAAGTTGCTTGTCCCCAGCCGAGCAATGCTGCAAGCATTTGTCCTGTCTGGTTGGAATCATCGTCAATTGCCTGTTTGCCGAGGAAAACCATATCCGGTTTCTCATTCTCGACAACAGCTTTCAATATTTTAGCGACTGTGAGCGGTTCGACTTCCTCATCAGTCTGGATAAGAATGGCCCGATCAGCACCGACCGCCAAAGCTGTTCTCAATGTGTCTTGAGCAGCTTGCGGACCAACGCTCACAGCAACAACTTCATTTGCGTGACCGGCTTCTTTTTCACGAACAGCTTGTTCAAGTGCTATTTCGTCAAACGGATTCATCGACATTTTGACATTAGCAAGTTCGACGCCTGTTCCGTCGCTTTTTACGAGCGGTTTGACGTTGTAATCTATGACGCGTTTTACAGCTACCAATATTTTCATAGGCCTATCCCTTTGCTAGAACCGCTGATCGTTAC
>CAMLLT010000157.1 GCA_946480935.1 uncultured Bartonella sp.
CGGCTATGGTCATGAGCGTCGGCTATGACGGATTGATCTATGCCGTCGGCTTTCTGGTTGGTTGGCCTATCGTGATGTTTCTGATAGCGGAAAGGTTACGTAACCTTGGCCGTTTCAACTTTGCCGATGTGGCAGGCTTCCGTTTTGCCACTGTTCCTATACGTATCTTTGCAGCCTGCGGCACACTTACGGTTGTAGCCTTTTACCTCATCGCGCAAATGGTTGGTGCCGGCCAGCTTATTAAACTCCTTTTCGGACTGGATTATCTTTATGCCGTTGTTCTCGTCGGTGTTTTGATGATGATTTATGTGCTTTTCGGCGGCATGACGGCGACAACATGGGTGCAGATTATCAAAGCCGTATTGCTGCTTATCGGTGTCACCTTCATGGCGTTCATGATCTTGTTGAAATTCAATTTCAGCTTTGAAAATTTCTTTCAGGCCGCCGTTAATGTCAAAGCGACATTGTTTGCGCAAAAAAACGCTGTTGATCCGACATCTCCGGAAGCAATTGCCGCCGGACAATCCATTATGGCTCCGGGTGGTTTTATAAAGGATCCGATTTCGGCTATTTCCTTTGGTATGGCATTGATGTTCGGTACCGCCGGCCTTCCCCATATTCTGATGCGTTTTTTCACTGTGCCAAATGCCAAAGAAGCTAGAAAATCGGTTTTGTGGGCAACTGTCTGGAACGGATATTTCTATATCGTTATCTTTATCATCGGTTTTGGTGCCATTGCACTTGTGCTTTCCGATCCTCAGCTCTCGGCCCCCTTCGCGGGTGGTGCAGGAGCGGCCAATATGGCCGCCGTCATGGTGGGAAAGGCAGTTGGCGGAAACCTGTTCTATGGTTTTATCTCGGCAGTTGCTTTTGCAACTATTCTGGCTGTCGTTGCCGGTCTCACCCTTTCCGGTGCAACGGCGATATCCCATGACATTTTCAATATGGTTTTGAAAAAAGGGACTGCAACGAGTGACGTGGAACTACGTATATCGCGTATCGCTACAGTCATCATCGGGATTGTCGCCATCCTGCTTGGCATTGTGTTCGAGCAACAGAATGTGGCTTTTATGGTGGCGCTTGCTTTTGCTATTGCCGCATCAGCAAATTTCCCTGTCCTTTTGCTTTCCATTATGTGGAAAAAATGCACAACACGAGGTGCAGTCATCGGAGGTTTTCTTGGTTTGATATCTTCCGTGGGGCTGACAATTGTCTCGCCGGCCGTGTGGGTTTCAACATTCGGCTTCTCGCCGGAGTCGGTACTCTTCCCCTACACCTCGCCAGCGCTCTTTTCCATGATATTGGGCTTTGGCGGCGTTTGGTTATTTTCAATAACCGACAAATCCAGTCGGGCACAGGTGGATCGCGCCGGTTTTCCTGCCCAGCAAATCCGTTCTGAAACCGGTATCGGAGCGTCAGTTGCCTCCGACCATTAAAACGGTTTCTGTTTAACCGGATTGTATAAACAGAATCCGGTTTAGAAGAATATCCTATATTCAAGAAAAAGGCGGTTACGAACCGCCTTTTTCATATAACGCCCATTTGAATTTGCAGCGGGTCTTGTAGCGAAGTTTCAAACTTGAACACGGGCATGATGCCGGTTTTATGTTCCCGTTCTCAATTTCTTTCGTGATGTCGATAAAGTTTCAGGTTAACGACAATAGCAGAGACAATAACCAAGGCGGTCACAAAAAACACCGGACGAACACCAAACCACCCGCCGATAAAACCACCGCAAACAGGCCCCAGAACCTGCCCCACATATTGCGACGAAACAGAAAGCCCCAGAACTGTCCCCACAGCATAATCCGGTACGATATGACGCAAAATAGCAGTGACACAGGGAATCAAGCCACCAAGTGCCAGACCGAGCAGAAACCGCAGCACAACCAACATCCATGCGGCTCCAACAAATGCTTGTGGCACGACAAGAATTGTGGACAAAATCATCGCCCCGACCAATACTTTCCAATGCCCGACACGATCTGCAAGCCGCCCGACCAAACTTGCCGATAATGCGCTTCCTAATGCTGTCATTGACATAACAAGACCTGCCCAGAAAGTTACACTCGCTCCTCCTCTCGACAGAGTATTAACGTAAATTGTTATAATCGGCTCGATTGACAGATTGGCAAATGTTAGAAGCGCTCCGGTTAGCAACATTGCACAAACACTGTGATTAAAGAGACTTTGCTTGACTAGGCCTTTGGCCTTTTTACGACGCCGATCAACAAAAACCTTACGATTTTCACTAATTGCAAATGTCGTAATGATAAAAGTTATAAAAATCAGAATACCGATAGCGACAAAACATGTTCTTATGCCAATATAATCCGGTAAAATACCGCCAATGAGAGGGCCGATGAAATTGCCCGCCATGACACCCGACGAAATAACGCCCAATGCCCATCCGGTTTTATCTTTTGGCGTTTGCGTGGCCGCAAGAATGGCCGCTCCCGAAGCGTAACCTCCGGCCAGTCCCGTCAATAATCGTAATAAAACCAATTGTGAAATGCTTGTCACAAAGCCCATCAATCCGATCGAGATTGCCATACCGAAACTTGCACGAACCAACATGAGCTTACGTCCGTAACGGTCGCCCAAACGCCCCCACAAAGGCGCAACAAGAGCTGCAGAAAAAAACGTCGCTGCATAGGCAATACCTGACCATTCCGAAACAGCCTTAGGGTCGCTCACCCCGATTTCTTCGACAAAAAGTGGCAAAAAGGGCAAAAGGACAGTCATTCCGACAATAGTCGTAAAAGCACCAAAAGCCGATATGACGAGATTTCGCCGCCAATAAGGCGATAATTCCTCCGTTTGCTCAACCATTTGCTCACCCATAGAATATTTTTATGCCAATATGTTTTTCAACTTTTATAAGATAAGAATAATTAGCGGTATCAGGTAAATTCATTTCCGGTTTGTCATTCATTCCTATCTTTCATCCGCCGTTTGCTCGGTCCTTTATTTTCATCCATTATTTTATGAAGAGAGGAAAAGCGAATTATTTCTTCGGTTCAATAGCCGTTTTTGCTTTTAGATTGAACAACACTTTTTGAAGACCGTTATGTCGAAATGGACATGCCATTCCGATTTTTCATTTATTGATAAAAGGGTTTTACCGAATTGGTCAAACTTCCTTGAAAAACCAACAAATGAAAAATCGGAAGGCCGCAACCGGCATTTCTCCTCAAAGGAGATAGAGAGATTGTTATGCGTTTCTGTTTGTCTTTTACAATGCCTCGAAGCGCTTCAACATTTTTTTAAAATCGCCAATTCAGGAAATGAATAGACGACATTGAACGATTATATTAGATTACCTTGTTTTCTGAAATAAGAGAGCCTTTTCTTTGAATATTCTACATTTCGCAATCGTAATTGTTATCGTGTTTGCGTTAGCGTCTATGCTGGCTGTCTATGCTTATGGGCGTTTTGCCAAAAGTGCACGAGGCGAAAATTCTTTTGCGTTGAAGATAGGAGAAGATCGCACAAAAATAGACCTGAAAATTGAAGATTTGGCCAAACGTGAAAACGGATTAGGTGTTGAAAAAGACGGTTTGTCGCTTTTCATCAGTAATCTTGATGCTTTTGCCGGTCGTGCTGTCGGCACCGAGCTTGCCGGTCGCAGTCTTGATCTCATGTATTATATCTGGGATGATGACCTGACAGGCCGCCTTCTTTTGAAAGAAGTGATGGATGCTGCCGATAGAGGTGTGCGCGTTCGTATGCTGCTTGACGATATTAATGCACAGGGGCGAGACCCTGCCTATGTTGCTCTTGATAAACACCCGAACATAGAAATACGCATGTTCAATCCCGGACGGGCGCGGAACGGCGGTTTGAGACGTGGTCTTGAAATGATGTTACGTGCATTGACAGTCACCCGCAGAATGCACAACAAAGCTTTTATCATCGACGGTCGCATCGCTTTTGTAGGTGGGCGTAATATTGCCGATGCCTATTTTGGTGCAGGCAAGGCCTCTAATTTTCGCGACCTTGATTTGATGCTTGTCGGCCCTTCTGTCAAAAAAGTGGAAACGATTTTCGATTCATTCTGGAACAGTGCCGTGGCATTGCCCATCCATGCCTTGGCGGTGCCCAAAAAAGCCCGTGATATCAATTATTGGAAAAACAAGCTCACGCAATTTCATGACTCGGAAAGCGCAAAACCTTATCTTGACTATGTCCGTGCCCATATGAATTTCGAGCATTTTATCAAACCGCAGCATAAGCTTTTTCCGGTTGTCGCGGTTGATGTTGTTTCCGATCCTCCCGAAAAAGCTCTGGGGCATAGACCGGAAAACTGGCTGATGACAGTGTTTTCGCCATTAATTGATAGTGCAAAAACCGAGTTGCAGATTACGTCGCCCTATTTTGTTCCCGGGAAAGCCGGAACCGAACGGCTTTGCAAGCTCGTAAGAAATGGTGCAGATGTCCGGATACTTACCAATTCATTGGCAGCAACCGATGTTGCGGCAGTCCATGGTGGATATGCGCCTTATCGCAAGCCGCTTCTGAAAGGTGGAGCAAAACTCTACGAGCTGAAGCCAAATGGTGGCCCGCATCGTTTACGCCTGTTCGGTTCCCGTCGAGCAAGCCTACATACCAAGGCGTTTCTGATCGACGGTAAAACAGCTTTTATCGGTTCTTTCAATTTCGACCCGCGTTCGGCTTCGCTGAACACAGAGATGGGAATATTGTTTGAATGTCCGCCAATCTCCGAAAGGTTGAACAAGCTTTTTGCTGAAGAAACAACAAAGGAAATGAGCTATCATCTTCATCTTGATAGCAAAAACCGGATTTACTGGGATTATGTTGACGATGAAAAGCCATGCATTGCAAAACGTGAACCGGAAAGTCCCATATGGCGGCGCGCTTTTGCCAAGCTCATAAGTTGGTTGCCTATCCAGTCCCAATTGTAAGAACAATAATCTGCGCGAAAAATTCCTGATTTATCCGGCTTGGCTTGAAACCGACAAGTTCGTCTTGCTTGAAATCCGACTATTCGAGAACTGCAATAAAAGCATAACAATAGATAACTGTCCTGCAATAATTTTCGGGAGATCTTGCGCTTTAATTAGGTGCGCATCACGCTATTTATGGGCAAAATCTTTTGCCAGTCTTTCCATTACGTCGGTAGCGTCTGGTCTTAACTTTTCTCCACAAGATCAGCCATCAGTTCTCTTGGCGCTCACCGCATAAATAACCTTGCTGTGATGGGCGTTCAATGCCTCAATATGGAGTTCCACCATCACCCTTGTTGAGTTCACCTATGCTTCATCAATAAACTGCTCTTGTTCAACAACATCGATAAGCTCGCTATGATAACCCTAAAAATGAAAAGGGCAGCGCGATAGATCACAACTTTATTTTTGTGAGGCTATATACCGGTCTGACTGACAAAATTCTGGAAATTTATAAATAAACGTTAAAAAAAATATGATTACTCTTTTCAATTTTAATCCTGCGTGGTACAAACCAGCGCCAATCCATAAGAAGCAATACGAATATGCCGCGGTACTTTTGTTCCAGCGGCGCGTTCGTTTTTAAAGGAATATTGGACATGGCAAA
>CAMLLT010000158.1 GCA_946480935.1 uncultured Bartonella sp.
GAAAAAATTTTTTAATAATTGTTTAAATTCTTTTTTTTCATAAATTCAGATAGAATATTAAGATTTATTGTCACATAATAATGTTATCAAATTCAATATAGAAAATTTTATTTTCGAGGCATATTACAGACATATGCGGCATGAGGGCCCAAAATTTTCCGATCCGAATAAGTACCGGCTCCGTCTCTAATTTCAGAGGTCCCCAGCCTCTTTAGACCTTGAACTGACGATGGGAAAATCATGTTCCGCGCGAAACTTTGTGGAATGATGATAAACGCGCCTATCATCAAATTCATGCCATTCCTGCATCAACTCCCTCTTTTGGTTTTTGCTTTCTGTGAGGTTTTATCAGGTCGTCTGACACTGTGCCATCCGACTATATGTGTGCGTTATCTTTTACAAAAGTTCCATTTAAAGTTGATAAATAAAGTTAGGTAAAAACTATTTGATTTTACAAATTGATGCACTTGTAATGGTATCACTGCTCTGGAACATATGAGCGAAGTCTCCCTTCAATAGAGGTCCGATAGCGCGGTATCTTCCTGTGAAAGATTAAAATACCATTCGCTATTTCGAGTAATAAACGTTCCGCCCTCATTATTTTTAATACGCCCAACGCTAAAAGCTAAAAAATAACGGAATGAGAAGGAGCGTTGTGACATGTCATCTGTCAGAATATCGTCAATCTGTTTATCTTTGTCGGCATTGGCCTTGGGGCTTTCTTCTTATATGACTGCCGGTTTGATACCTCTGATTAGCAACGACTTTGATGTCTCGATTGGCTTGGCTGCGCAGTTGGTAACCGCTTTTACGCTACCCTATGGTCTTTTGTCACCGGTTCTGGTGGGTATGACGGGACATCGTGATCTTAAAAACAACGTCTGTATTTATCTTGGGGTGTTTTTTATTGCCAATGCCGCATGTGTAATTGTTCCGGAGTTTTATTCTTTAATCCTTCTTCGCGCCATAGCTGGAGCTTCTGCAGGTGCGTTTCTCGCTTGCGGAATAACTGCATCGACCCGATTAACCAGCAGCGAGAAAAAGGGCAAATCCATTTCAACAATAATGGCGGGAATGGCGATTGGAACCGTCATAGGTTTACCCGCTTCGCTCGTTATAGCCAATCATTTCGGTTGGCGAAGCGCTATGATAATCGTAAGCATTCTTGGTGGTATTGCTTTCATCGGTTTATATCTATCTTTACCTTCTTTGCCATCAACAATGATAAAAACCGAAAAATCGCGATTTGATCTTTTATCCGAATGGTCTGTTGTGAAAGTTTTATTGATTTCTCTTTTTGCTGCAATATCAAGCCTCGGAATGTATACTTTTCTGTCTCCATTTGTAAGCTCCATCTACAAAGAGGCATATATTACGGTTTATTTATGGTATTGGGGCTTAGGGGGCGTTTGCGGAAGCATTCTGATAGGCTATTTTGTCGATGATTATGATCTGAAAAAAATCCTGTTCATTATTCTCAGATTGCTTTTGCTATCATTTCCCTGTTTGGTTTTACTGTCACATATCTATCTTCCGTTGATAGCTTTACCCCTCATCATATGGGGTGCGGTTGGCTGGGCGTTGCAAGTGCCCCAGAACAATGAACTCATAAAACTCAGGGAAAATAAAGGCGATGGTAATCTGGCGGTCGGTTTAAACCAGTCATCCGTGTATCTCGGAGGGTCGATAGGTTCGATGATTGGCGGCGTTCTTGTTGCGGTTGGTGTTTACCCCGCAACACTGCCCCTCTATTTTATGCTACCTGTTATTATTTCTCTTATTCTTCTGTGGACGGATAAAACTAAATCTTCTTCGGACGGAGAGTACTAACCGTTATATCAGGCGAGCCTGCTATTCCCCTGTTGCTTTATCGTTTTGAATGACCGCGCTTTTATCTAATACTTTATCAGAAAGCGCGGCTTCAAAAACTCGCAAAACAAACACGTTATCCAACACCATTAAATATCGATACATGAATTTTACCGAGCACCGCGCCATCGTTTTTCTTCACGAAGAGTCGCAGCGGGCAAAACTATCGTTAGCAACATCCCTTCATTCGTTCCTTAAAACACGTCAGATTGCTTTTTGAAAAAACAGTTGGCTGTTCATCGGTCAAAGGCTGATCGCTTTTGCACATATAACAGCGTGGAACTAATAGTGTGAAATGGCATTAACGTATGCTCAGCAAACTGTTGCTGGTCGATATGACAAAGGGCTCGGCGGCAAGCAGGTAATTAAGGAAAGAATGAGCATTCGCCCCGCCATCCTGTCACGTAAGCACAGTTGAACCGAAAATTCGGGAGATAAGCTTAATCACAACAGACTATATACGGTTTAGATAAATTTTCTCGACTTGAAGCCCAATAAAAACAGGCGGAACAGGAAGTGAACCCGTTTACAACTGAAAATCAATTCAAGATCACGAACCAGCAGTTACCCGCAGCATAAATCAGGATATAAAAATCACCATAATATTCAAAATATTCCGATAATTTTTCGGTTTTCAATGAAACAGCAAATCAGCCAAAACACTTGACTTCCAAAATCTGTCGAATTTTTCGATTGGATTACCAGAAAGCGTATCCGGAATATTTTGTGATCTTCAAAACCATTTAGTTCATGATCATTATCATTTAATTTATGCGATTTTCGAAAAAGTTGACAATGTAGCCGATACGATCGACTTTGTCATACAACCGACATGTCCCCTCCCCTTCATCACCTTTTTCATGTAAATGCCCATCTTCCCCTTTCAATACTATAATACCTTTTTCGGGGTCAGACGACTTAACATCATCATTATTGAATAAAGGACCGAGATCATTTTCGTCTTTAAAGCGCGTTTTTAGCTCGTCGCTACACTGAGTGCTATTTGTGGGTGAAGATGATATCCGCCAACCGGAATCGATCCCATGGAGATAAACTCCTTTTTCTATCTCCAGACCTTCATCCTCAAAATCGTTTCTCGGTCTTTGATCCTGAAGATTGCATGGTGAGAAATCTATTTTTTTACCCGCTCTTATTAATTTCTTTGCGACACAAAACAAAAAGGGGTTCCAATATACCTTTACTTTTTTTCTAAAATATACACTGCTGGTAAATATTTTACCATATATTTCTTCTTTCAACAATTTATACTTTGACTGCTTTGGTATAAAAAAATCTGAATATTTTACTAAATAATATCTCCAACCGAAGTTTTTGGACTGTTCACACTTTTCAAGCCAATTGTCTCTTTTGTCTACAAGTATATTTTTTAACGTGTCTCCCATTTTTTGGTTATCAAGATCTTCTTGATAAAGACAATCCTGTTCTGCAATATAGGCGCATAATTTTATGACTGTTCGCCGGCAATCCAGCCTTTGATTGGATATGCTTCTACTGAAGATATCTTTCCAATATCCAAATCCCTCTTGCGCTCCATAGGTAAAATAGGAACCGGTTGGCCATGCGTAATCGCCTTCGCATAGTAAGGAATTTTTTAGTAGCTCACTTTCGGAATTGTCTGCAAAATGACTAAAAAGTTTATCTCCCGCCTCAATAATTTTGCGATCAAAGCAAATGAACTTTTCTGGCTCCCGCCATACACTCTTTTTCGCGTGTTCATGGCCTTCTGTTTCCGGCTCTTCACACAGAGAAAATGCGCCTAAATTACCACGAAAAAATTCATGATTTTCAAGCCGGTTCAGTGCGTTCAGAAATTTTTCATCGTCTTTATTTTGTCGGCGAAGTTTCAATTTTACCGCTTCTTCGTTTAGTTGATAAATATTGAAACTACTTCTCTTGATCCATTCATTGACATTATCAATCTGGCCTCTTGGATCATTGCTAAACAGATCGTATGAACCAATATCCTCGTTTTCACTTAACCGATCAGTTAAAACAATCTTCACCATTTCACGTAATTGAGCCGAATAGTTTTCGTATCGAAGATCATCGGATGAATTCTCAAGAAGATTGCGAATAGGACGTAGCGTTTCGCGCATTGCTATTATATCATCGGATTTAATCGCCAAGGTGGCTTCCTTATTATCCGAAATTTTTCGCCATATTAATAATAAAAATGCAAATAATAGAAGGCGAACAGCAACCGGTTCTTCTTTTTCATTATTGATTAAATGATCGAATATATTTTCTTCTGTATTATTGAATAGAGCAATTTTTGAAGATGAATTATCATTATTAAATTCGCTTTGTCTATCCGTATCCTTTTTATAAAATATTTCTCTGAGTGCCCAATCCATTTTATCGTTACCGATGTCGTTTATTCCATCGAGTAAACGTTTTAGTCCGTCGATATCATTACCGTTTATGGTCGATAAAAAAGATGTTTTTCCCACCACATGTTTGAATATATCGAACAACTTCATGGTTCGGATATCGTCTGGCTGATTTGTGGCTTCGTTCTCTTCAAAGAGAATTTGCTCGTCATTTAAGTGGTATAAAATAGTGCCAATATAACGCAAAAAGCGCGCAAATGCCTCGTCAGATAAAATTGCTTTATCAAATTTAGCGGGGTTATCGTGGGAACGAATATTGTTCCAAAAAATGCTGATCCATGTTGTATCAAAACATCGTTCGATCTCGTCCAATGACGTTTTGATTTTCAGTTCACCTCTCAAGGATTTTTCTCGCAACAGTTCCACAAATTTCGCTTTGAAATTTTCAAATTTGGTCAATTGTTTGCCGCGAGCGTTCATTTTGATGTATAGTTCATCGCTTGACAAAGACAGGTCCTGCAATGGCTTATAAAAAAATGTGATAAGTGGTGGTTCTTCTGTCAATATTTGCCAAAGATCGGGAATATCTCTAAATTTCTTATGAATAGCTTCCAGCATGACCAGCATACCGGAAATTGATTGGTCAAATTTCCATCTGGCAACATACCAGGGAGCATCTTTGACAATTCTTGAAATTTCTTGGTCGTCGGAAAGACGTTTAAATAAAAAATCGGCTTCGTTATTAAGCTTTTTAATAAATATCCTCGTGCTTTCACGAATTTCATAACAAAAGCGATTAAAAAATTCTTCTTCCTCTGATAATTTTCCGGCTTTTCCTGCTGCATACCAGTGCAGCAAAAACAATGTGGTCAACCGTTGTTGCCCATCAAATGGCTTGAAAACTCCTTCATCTTCCTCCCCATAGATAAAATCGAGATGTAGCGGCTTTTTATCCTTACACGCCTTATAAAGTGCGTCCAAAAAATCGTGACGAATAGACTTTACTTTTTCCGTGAGACGCCCTTGTGCATAATCACGTTGTATCATCGGGATTACAACTTCAGTGTCTCTTAAAAGGCGGTAAAAGCTTTGGACCTTGCTACTCCCCATGATCGTCCCCCAATAAGCTCTTACGTTTTGCTTTGATGTCATCCTGATATGCTTGACGATCTTTCACTGTCCAATAAAGCTGTCCCTGTTCTTCCATGCTAAACAGGCGCAAAAATACAGCTTGTGTAGCGGGCGGAATGAAATTGCCTTCTTTCATTTCTTCAACAATTTTGTTCTGTTTGACACGAAAAATCGAATTGTTCAGA
>CAMLLT010000159.1 GCA_946480935.1 uncultured Bartonella sp.
GAATGGATGCGCGCAACACCGGGAAGACGTGATAATATTTCCTTGTGAATGGTTTCATAAGCGGCGGCATTTTCTGCTTCCGCTCGCAACCAATAATCTGCATCCCCCGTCATCAAATAACATTCCTTGATTTCCGGATGGCGGCGCACAGCCGCCTCGAAACGGTTCAAATATTCTTCCGTCTGTTTTTCAAGTGTAATCTGGATAATGGCAATCAGCCGGTCTTCTCCTTCGACACTTCCCAATATGGCGGTAAACCCGCGAATAACACCGCTTTCTTCCAATAAATTTACACGTCTCAAACATGCCGAGGGGGAAAGCCCCACTTCGGCGGCAAGATTGGCATTGGTCATGCGACCGTCGCGGCGCAACAGGCGGATGATATTACGATCTATTGCATCAAGATTTTGCATAATATTTCAATTTTTCGGATTTACGCTCAATATTCGACGATAAATATCTATAATATTTCAAAAATAGATACAACATTCATATGCTCTTCACATATGATAGACAACCTGAAATGGCAAAAAGCCACGGGAACAAGCTTAAGGAAACCAATGCAGGCATCCGGATTGGCAACCGGATTTATCTGGGAAATAATGAAATGGGTGAAATTCAAAACAACAACAAAATTCCGACATTAGCCTATGGGGCAATTCTCACAATCAATCTTGATGCCATTGTCGAAAATTACAACACGATAAAAAAAATGGTTGCTCCGGCACAAAGTGCTGCTGTTGTCAAAGCGGATGCTTATGGCCTTGGTGCAAAACAAATAGCGCCTCTGCTTTATGAAGCAGGATGCCGGTTTTTCTTTGTAGCAGAACTTGTCGAGGCGTTCCGGCTCAAAGATGAGTTGCCGACAGATGCTTCCATTGCTGTTTTGAATGGTATTTTGCCGGGAACGGAAAAAATAACGGCAGAGGCCGGAATCATTCCGGTTCTGAATTCCTGGGAAGCTATTCTTGACTGGCAAAAATTATGCGCGAGTGAAGCAAAGCGTTTACCAGCAATCATTCAAATAGACACCGGCATGTGCCGCTTGGGGCTTGATAATAGCGAGCTTTACCGCCTTGTCGCCGACCCGTCGATTTTTAACGACGCGGATATAAAACTGGTTATCAGCCATTTGGCCAAAAGCGACGAGGAAAATAGCCCTGCCAATCCTGCCCAGCTTGAAGCAATGAAGAAGGCACTTGCCAAACTGCCAACTTCAAAAGTTGCCCTTGCTGCTTCAGGCGGGATTTTCTTGAACACCGGTTATCATTTCAACATGGTGCGCCCCGGAATTGCCCTTTACGGTGTTGACCCGCTCGGCAAAAGCCCGACAGTTATCAAACCGGTTGTCAGCCTTGACGCCCATGTTATCCAGACACGCCATGTTCCCGCTGGTTCGGCAATCGGCTATGGTGGAACATTTATAACCGAACGGCCAAGCACAATCACAACAATATCGGTTGGCTATGCCGATGGTTGGTTAAGGGCACTCGGCAATAAAGGTTCGGTTTATTTCAAAGGAGTGCGCGTGCCGATTGTTGGCCGCGTTTCGATGGATTCCATCACACTTGATACAACGCATCTTGGTGAAAATGCACCAAAAGCCGGTGATCTTGTCGAACTCATCGGCAAGCACCAATCGCTTGACGATGTTGCACGCGATGCCGGCACGATACCTTATGAAATTCTAACGTCGCTCGGTCATCGTTACGAGCGCATCTATGTGAAAAACCGCGAGGGAAACAAAAAATGAAAGTGCTTGTCTTGGGAAGTGGTGTCGTTGGTGTAACTTCAGCTTGGTACCTCAATAAAGCAGGCCACGAAGTTACGGTCATTGATCGTGAAGAAGGGCCTGCGCTGGAAACAAGCTATGCCAATGCCGGTCAGGTTTCTTTCGGATATACAACCCCCTGGGCACAGCCGGGGCTGACGCTCAAAGCATTGAAAATGATGCGGCAAGCCAATCCGCCACTTATTATTCACCCGACTTTCAGCCTCGACCAGATGAAGTGGCTCTTTGCAATGTTTATCAATTGCAATGAAAACCGTTACAAGAAAAACAAATCCCTGATGGTGCGCGTATCCGACTATGCCGCCAAATGCCTTCAGGCCCTGCGCGAAGAAACATCTATCCATTACGACGAACGCATGCAGGGCACGATCCAGCTTTTCCGCGATCCCCACCAGCTTGAAGCGGCCAACAAGGATGTCGAAGTTCTCAAAGCCGATGGCATTGCCTTTAAGATGCTCGATAGTGACGGCTGCGTTGCCGCCGAACCCGGATTGGCGCCGTTAAAAGATAAAATCGTTGGTGGATTGCAAACCCCTGAAGATGAAACCGGCGATTGCCAGATGTTTACAACTAAACTTGCAAAACTCGCGGTCGATAAAGGGGTTGAATTTTCCTATAATACAATAATCAATAAACTTCTTGTCGAAGGCGGCAAAATTACCGGCGTGGAAACGTCACGCGGTGTAATGCATGCCGATGCCTATCTTGTTGCAATGGGGTCTTTTACGCCGTTTCTTATTCACGATCTCGGACTTCATGCGCCAATCTATCCGGTAAAAGGCTATTCCATTACAGTACCGATCACCAATGAGGCGAAAGCACCCGTTTCAACCGTTATTGACGATATTTACAAAGTTGCTGTTACAAGACTGGGTAATCGTATCCGCGTCGGCGGCATGGCAGAAGTTTCAGGCTATGAAATAAAGCTCAGCGAACCACGCCTGAAAACTTTGCAAGAAGCTTTGGAAATGATGTTTTCCGGCTCCTATGATAAAGACTTCAAGCCGGAACTATGGTCTGGTTTACGGCCGGTAACGCCTGACAGTGTGCCCATTATCGGCAAAACAAAATATGAAAACCTGTTTATCAATTCCGGACATGGTACTTTGGGTTGGACAATGTCGACCGGAAGCGGCCATTTGATTGCCGATATTATCAGCGGCAACAAGCCCGAAATTGACCCGACAGGACTGGACATCAGCCGGTATCAATAATTTTTCGATCAACTAAAAGACAATTGAAAAGCTTATGCGCTGCAACAGTCTTCTTATAAAACAAGAAACTGTTGCAGCTTTTCATGTGCACTCTATCCGGTTTGCCTTTTCTAACTCATGAATTGCATTTTGCGGATTATTCGTTTCGTCTTTAGGTGCTTTTCGTTCTTCCGGTTTTCTATTCCGGCCGGTCATGCGCTTTTCTGTTCGAGACCACCAGTTGATTTTTGTTCCGCTTGCTTACACTTTTTCAGTGCTCGACCCGCCCGTAATCTTTTCAAAGTTTACTCTTCGTCGTTTCCGGAACATCCGGAAATTTTATGAAAAATAAACAGACACGGCAAAGGCGAAAAGCCCGCTCTTTTCCTCTTTCCGTTTTGTCCATTTCACCAATAGTTCTACATCATTGCGGCACCGCCGAAGATGGCGCCCCAAAACCAAAAAGAATAAAAATCCGAATAAAACCAAATAAAAAACCGGCCGAAGCCGGTTTTTTTAACGATAATTGGAAAGCGGTGGACAGGAACAAATAAGATGCCTGTCACCGGCCACATTATCAATGCGTGAAACCGGCGGCCAATATTTATCTGCCGGATCCTGAGCAGGGTCAGGAAGGGCCGCGATTTTGCGCGAATAAGCATGTGACCAATTGTCATCAATGGTATCGGCCAGAACATGCGGGGCATTGACGAGCGGATTATCATCCTTCGGCCAGACACCCTCACCCACTTTTTTGGCTTCTTCGGAAATGGCAAGAAGGGCGTTGCACAGCCTGTCAATTTCCGATTTCGGTTCGGATTCTGTGGGTTCGATCATCAATGTTCCGGGAACCGGAAACGACATCGTCGGAGCGTGGAAGCCATAATCGATCAGACGTTTGGCCACATCGTCGACGGTGATGCCGTAATTATCCTTGAGGACACGCGTATCGACAATACATTCATGCGCAACACGCCCTCTTTTTCCTTTATAAAGAATCGGATAGGCCGCAGAAAGTTGCTCTGCAATGTAGTTTGCATTCAAAATTGCGTTTTCGGTGGCAAGTTTCAGCCCTTCGGCGCCCATCATACGGATATACATCCATGTGATTGTGAGAATTGAAGCGCTGCCAAAAGGTGCTGCCGAAACGGCATGACTTGTCGAAAACAGTGCGTGACCGGGAACGAAAGGTTCAAGATGCTTTGAAACGCCGATCGGCCCGACACCCGGACCACCGCCGCCATGAGGAATGGCAAAAGTTTTATGCAAATTCATGTGGCAGACATCCGCGCCGACATCAGCCGGACGGGCGAGAGCAACCAGCGCATTGAGATTTGCGCCATCAAAATAGACTTGCCCGCCATTTTCATGAATAATCTTGCAAATCTCTTTGATACTTTCTTCATAGACCCCGTGGGTTGACGGATAGGTAATCATCAAAGCAGCAAGATTGTCTTTGTGTTCGACTGCTTTTTTGCGCAAGTCTTCGACATCAACGTCTCCGTCCCCCAGACAATCGACCACAACCACTTCCATACCGGCCATATGCGCCGAAGCCGGATTTGTGCCATGGGCAGAAGCCGGAATGAGACAGATATTGCGATTATGTTCGCCATTTTTGTCGTGATAGCGGCGAATGGCAAGAAGACCGGTATATTCACCTTGTGCGCCGGAATTGGGCTGGAATGAAATGGCGCTGAAGCCGGTAATTTCACACAGCCATTTTTCAAGTTCGGAAATAAGCTGCTGATAGCCGCGACTATCGCTCTTCGGGGCAAAGGGGTGAAGATTTGCAACCTTCGGCCAGCTTAAAGGCATCATCTCGGCAGCAGCATTCAATTTCATGGTGCAGGAGCCGAGCGGAATCATGGCGCGGTCAAGTGCCAGATCTTTATCGGCAAGGCGGCGCAAAAAGCGCATCATTTCGGTTTCCGATTGCACAGCATGGAAAAACGGCTGGCTTAAAAAGGAACCATCGCGTTTTTTGCCCAAGAGTTTCGACGGGGCTTTATCACTGAGCGTTGCACCGAAAAGCTTGGCAAGTGCTTTTGCATCTTCTTCATCCGAAAGTTCATCAAAATTGATGGAAACGGTATCCTTGTCGATAACGCGTATGAGACGGCCATCACTTTCCGCTTTTTGTTGCAGTTCATCCGCTTTGCCGGCAACATTGACAGTTACACAATCGAAATAATGGTCGCCGGCAAGAGCAAAGCCCGCATCTTTGACACTGTCGCCGAACCGGTTTGCAAGATCATGAACGCGGTTGGCAATCGCCTGCAAACCTTCCGGACCATGCCAGACAGCAAAAGCTGTTGCCATATTGGCAAGGAGTGCCTGAGCAGTACAAATATTCGACGTTGCTTTGTCGCGGCGGATATGCTGTTCACGTGTCTGCAATGCAAGACGGTAGGCAACCCGCCCTTTGGTATCAATCGACTGCCCGACAATGCGTCCGGGAATCATACGTGTCAGGGCTTCGGATACCGCCAGATAACCGGCATGTGGACCACCAAATCCCATTGG
>CAMLLT010000160.1 GCA_946480935.1 uncultured Bartonella sp.
TTTTCAGAAACATTTTCCCAATATATAGGCGAGATCGAACCTTCGGGCGGGGCAACACATCCGGAAAATGACAAGCGTGCGGAAGCCGTTTTCTTTGTGACCGATGGTGCGCTCACCATTGTGCTTCAAGGCGAAAAACATGTTCTTCACAAAGGTGGTTTTGCCTATCTTCCTGCCGGTCACGATTATCAATTATGGAATGAAGCAAAAACCACCGCCCGCTTTCACTGGATCCGCAAGGCTTATGAAAAAGTGGAAGGGCTTGATAAACCTGATGCAATCTTTTCTTCCGACCAGCAAATAACACCTGCCGAAATGAAAGGCCATGAGGGTGTATGGATGACAAGCCGTTTCATGGATATGAACGACTTGCGCCATGACATGAATGTTGCCATTGTCACCTTTATGCCGGGCGCTCATATTCCTTTCATGGAAACCCATGTGATGGAACACGGGCTTTATGTCTTGCAAGGCAAAGGCGTTTATCGGCTGAATGATGATTGGGTGGAAGTCGAAAAAGGCGATTTTATGTGGTTGCGCGCATTTTGCCCGCAAGCCTGCTATGCAGGCGGCCCCGAACCATTCCGTTATCTCCTCTATAAAGATATAAACCGGCACGCAAAACTCTGGTAAGGCAAAACGCTGGTGCAACTTTACGAAGGCAAACTTAGGCGGAGCAAAACTTTGGAGGGGCAAAACTTTGCTCATGGTTTAAAAGCGGGAGTTTTTAATAGCAATCACCAGTCAAAGCCATCCATGCTTTAAAATGCTCCTCGTCGTCGTGAGGAATCGCCACATCTTTCTTTCAGGATGTTCGGGTTATCTCGTGGTGGTTTTCGGTAAGCAGATCGGATGAACGGTTGTTGTGACAGTTGCAAGCTCTCCTTGACTTGTCATTAATATTGGTTATTTGTAATACAATAAAGGAGATCACATGGCTCGCACAACAACAATGACAGTACGCATTGGCGAAACACTGGGTGATTATGTTGCCCGCCAGATAGGCGACAACGGGCCTTATGAAAATGTGAGCGAATATGTGCGTGATCTCATAAGAAAAGACAAGGAACGCCACGACAAACAGGTGTTTAACCGGCTGAAAGCCGAGTTACAGCTTGCGTTTTCCGAACCTGACGAGAGTTACGTTACTGTTTCGGCGGCAGACATTATTTCCAGAAACAAGAACAGGTCATGAGCGGTTTTCGGCTGCAACAGGCAGCAATTTTCCGTCTTGACGAGATCTATCGATACACGTCAAACAAATGGGGAGCGGCAAGAGCGGAAGACTATTTCAATGGTTTATTCAACTGTTTTCAGGCAATTGCCGATGGTCAGGTAATATCCCGACCGATACCTGCCGAGTTTTCCGTTCACGGCTATTTCTACCGTTATAAACATCATTATATCTATTGGAAAAAGCTGAAAAACGGCGATACAGGTATTGTCACAATATTGCATGAGCGTATGCACCAGATCGACCGTTTCAAGGATGATTTTTTCTGAAACACGAAAAGTGCGCCGGTGTGAAGCGCTCTTTGATTGGCTGGTACTTTGATGACAAGGTCAGGAGCTTCACAAGGAAATTTTCAAAAATATAAGGCTTGGCACAAATAAAAATCGTTATGCAACCCAAGCTTTCATTGCCTCACGCTTAAACAGGCAATGACGGGAAGACCGCGTCTCGAACTTGGCCGGTACCGGCGCAACGCGTGCGCCAGCTTTTCACAATCAAACTTTTGTCAGTTGCTGTTTTAAATCTGTATAGTGGCGTATAACAATAATGATTGAAAACACATTCTGATAAGGCAATTTTTATGGCTGAAACACTCATCCAATGTTTTGACGGGCACAATGACATTCTCTCCAAAATCCGCGACGAGAAAAACCTTGACCCTTCGGCTTTCATCAATGGTTTTGAAAGTGCAGAACTTGACCTGCCAAAGGCTGAAAAAGGCGGCCTGATTGGCGGGCTTTGTGCGGTTTATCCGCCATCGGTCGACCTTCAGCCGGATGAAAACGGTGTCTATCCCGAATTATTGTTAAAAGATGCAACAAAGCCGACCATGGAAATGGCAAAGCTTCTCCATGATATTGAAAAGCTGAAACCCGAACGTTTCAAAATTTGCAAAACCGCGCGCGATATTAAAGAGGCAATCAAGGCTCACCAGTTTGCTGCGGTTTTTCATATTGAAGGTGCGGAAGCCATTGGCGAAAATCTGGAAGAGCTTGCCCGCCTCTATCAGGATGGGTTGCGCAGCCTCGGTCCCGTCTGGAGCAGACCCAATATATTCGGTTTCGGAGTGCCGTTCAAATATGGCTCGACAGGCGACATCGGACCGGGCTTGACAGATACGGGCAAAAAACTCGTTCGCGAGTGTAACAAACTCGGCATAATGGTTGATCTTTCGCATATGAACGAAAAAGGCTTCTGGGACATTGCAAAATTGAGCGACGCGCCGCTTGTTGCTTCCCATTCCAACGCCTATCACTTGAGCCATCAAAGCCGTAACCTCACAGACGAACAATTGCGCGCTATCGGAAAAAGCAAGGGGTTGGTCGGCATTAATTTCGGTGTCAAATTCCTGCGCGAAGATGGCGAACGCAACCGCGACACACCGCTTAAAACCATTATCAACCACATGCGCTATATCGTTGATATTGTCGGTGTGGAACATGTCGGCCTCGGTTCGGATTTCGATGGCACAACAATTCCGAATGAATTGCATGATTGTTCACAATTGCCGAAACTTGTCGCCGAAATGGAAAAATCCGGTTTTAACCATGACGAGATCGAGAAAATTACCTCGAAAAACTGGATCTCGGTTCTGGAACGCACTTGGGGCGAATAAAGCTTTTTAAAATGCCAATGCGTTCGGCCGGTTGAATCGCATTGGCTAAATATGTTTTTGCTATTTACGGCATAAAGAAAAAGACAAAAGACAACGCCGGAATGTGAACCGGCGTTGACTATATAGAAAAACCACCGCGCATAAAAACGCTACAGTTTTATCGGGAATATTTTTGGCTCACCAAAGTTCCGGCAAAGATAGTTTTTTCTCGAAAACTGGTTTAACCGGATTTATCCTCGCTGTTCAGGAAAAGTATTCTTCCGGTATGGCTTTCAAAGCCCATTGCGGCAAATCTTTCCGGATGAATTGGACGTGACCTTTATCCCTATGCAATACAAGCGAATAAGCGCGGCTTGTCGAATTATCAAACACAAGTGAAAGATCGGCGATTTCCATAAGCTTTGGCAAATTGGCCATGCTTCTTGGATAACGCCGCTCAATATCTTCCTTCACAATGTTATGGCCGCCGCTTTTTACCCGCGAGCGCACCCTTAAACCGGAAGTTTTGGCACTGTCCAATCCGATATAGACGAGGTTGATCCTGAACCCCTGATTTTTAATATCCTGAACTTTTTTCAAAAACACATTTCCTGTGGCGGTTGTCTCTACCGCAAAGGATTGTTGCGCTTTGACGAGCGCCTCACGCTGTTTTACCGCTGCTATTCCCTGTTCAACCGGTGCACCTGGCAAAACGTCCGGATTGACAATAGGCATTTTGAATTTCCGGCATGTTGTAAAGGTTGTTTTACCCGCACCGTTTACACCGGCGATAATCCATAATTCAGGCTGCATCTGTCAAAACCTTCAAGATTTTTTCATTGAGCGCATCATCAACTGCAATGAGCACTTTTGTGCCATCAGGATTTTCACGAATATATTGCCCCTCTTCCAACCCGTCTTCACGGTCATAAATGGCAGAATTGCGGGGAAAGTGAACACTTCTCACATAGTCCATATAGTCGTTCGACGAGGCTGACAAAATGTCATCCAACAACTGATCGTGCCCGTCCTTCATCATGTGAATACCTCTGCATTCATCTGTTTTCGGGAACCCTTACTATGCAAAATTTTTAAAAAACCGGCAAGTCAAACAACAAACCGGTTAAACTTTCACTTTTTGAGTAAAACGCCTGTCTCTTTCATTCGCTGAAGCGAACCCGCATTGTTTGAACGTTCAAACGGGATCTTCATTCGATTTTTATTCTTCCCGTGAACACTGTTGCAAAAAGTGGGCAAGATTTTGCGTTTCCCCAGCCAATCGGGCAGAACATGTCATTCGTTTTTTTAAAGCCGCCATTCATTCGACAATAACCGTCCTTAATTAAAAGGCTGCAAAAATTGACATAAGCGCGTGATGTCAATAGATGATGGAAACGCCTTTGAAGGGCGCTTAAGGACATTTGTCATGGCCAATATATATCGCGAATTATTCAGAAAACCCGGCACTGTTGCCTTTTCGGTAACGGGGGTATTGGCACGTATTCCAATATCAATGATTTCGATCGGCATTATGACAATGTTTGCTGTTGAAGGCTTGGACTATGCCACCGCCGGTCTCGTTTCGGCAAGTTATGTCCTCTCCAATGCCATTATTACGCCGCAAATATCGAAACTTGCCGATGAATACGGGCAAGCCCGCGTGGCGCGTCCGGCAATTCTGGTTTCTTTTCTGTCGCTCTGCGGCTTGTTGATTGCCGCCCATTATAAAGCCCCGCTTTTCATATTGATTATTGCGGCAATTCTCGTCGGCTTTATGCCGAGTTTCGGTTCTTTCGTGCGCACACGCTGGTCGCAACTCTATC
This sequence comes from uncultured Bartonella sp., assembly GCA_946480935.1. Classification (GTDB taxonomy): domain Bacteria; phylum Pseudomonadota; class Alphaproteobacteria; order Rhizobiales; family Rhizobiaceae; genus Bartonella. The sequence continues at coordinate 4,652 of CAMLLT010000160.1, forward strand.
ATGGTTCGCCGCTTTTGCGTTCGGCCTTTGCCTATGAATCCATTGTTGATGAATTGATATTCATGGTCGGCCCCATTATTGCGATCGAGCTTACAAACCGTCTGTTTCCCGCTGCGGGGCCACTTGCTGCCGGTCTTATCATGCTTGTTGCAGGCCTGGTCTTTACCTTGCAAAAATCGACCGAACCGGTTGCACATGGCAGGCGGCAAAAAGGTTCCACTTCGGTTATCCGGCTTTTTTCTATCGCGCTTCTCACCGTGATTATGTTTTGCGTCGGAACCATTTTCGGCACTGCGGAAATTTCTGCCGTGGCAATCGGCAAATCGCTGCAACAGACAAATTACACCGCTCTTCCACTTGTGCTTTATGCAGCCGGTTCTTTCATTGCCGGTATTGTTTATGGTGCATTACCAACCCGCATGACATTGTCAAAACAGCTTCTTGTTGCCACCATCGTTGCCGCAGTTACAACATTGCCGCTCTTGCTTGTTTCCAATTTATGGAATTTGAGCATCGTGCTTTTTATCGCCGGTGCGGCCTGTTCGCCCACAATCATCATCGCCATGTCTTTGGTCGACACAATTGTACCGCCCGAAAAACTCACCGAAGGCATGTCGTGGGGAATTACCGGAATGGCAATGGGTGTTGCCGCAGGGGCTGCCATTTCCGGAAAATTGATTGACGCTTTCACCCCCGAAACCGGCTTTTATGTTTCCATTGTCGGTGGCTTTCTCGCCCTAATTTTAACGGTTTTCGGGCAAAAATATCTAAAACCCAAAACACCAAAGCCGAAAACCATTCTTGAAAATTCCTGAACGGTGC